>CAYQNT010000043.1:10738-20464 GCA_964418865.1 uncultured Rikenella sp. | reverse complement strand
GGCAAGAGAGATTATGAACTGCTCTATTATGATAGCGCGGAGACCAATCTCAAACTGGCGACACGCGAAGACAACCGTTTTTATGAGGCCCATATTTTACTGGGGCAGCTCTATTCAGACACCGGTGACTGGCAGAAGGCGGTGGTTCATTACCAAAAAGCTATTGAAATTGATCCACTTTTTTTTCCGGCGGCCCTTTTTAGTCTGGGTAAGGCTGAGTTGCGTATAGGTAGTTATCTCGAGGCAAAGGCCCACCTGGAGGCGTACCTCAATCAGCCCAAAACAACATCCAGGTTACGGGAGGAGGCAGGCAGGATGGTTACCAATTGTTTATTTGCTCTCTCATTTCCGGATTCGATGTTTGAGACAGAACCGGTCAGCGTCGGAGACTCTGTCAACACAGACCTGGATGAATACTGGCCTTCAGTGACCGGTGACGGTCAGCAGCTGATCTTCACACGCGAGATAAGAAGGGCATCAGGCTACGGCAGAGACAGACAGGAAGATTTTTACGTGAGCCAATGGAGGCGTGATGGATATTGGGGTACAGCAAAAAATGCCGGCCCGCCGTTGAACACCGCTGGCAACGAGGGAGCACAGTCAATAGCCTCTGACGGGCGATCAATGTTTTTCGCAGCCTGCGACCGTAATGACGGACATGGCAGATGCGATATCTACTATTCAACATTTGACGGTACCCGATGGTCGCCTGGCATCAACGTAGGCTCACCTATAAATACCACTTACTGGGAATCTCAGCCTTCAATCAGCCCAAATGGGAAAATGCTTTTCTTCGTCAGCAACAGACCGGGAGGAATGGGAGGGATGGACATATGGTACTCTGTACGCGGTAGCGACGGTAAATGGGGCAGACCGGTCAATCCCGGTAAAACAATAAACAGTGCAGGAGATGAGTTTTCTCCCTTCATTTATTTCAACAGTAAAACACTCTATTTCTCATCAAACGGACGGGAGTCATTTGGAGGTCATGATATTTATGTCACTAATCTTAATCGTGACTCAACATGGACTGAACCCAGGAATCTGGGACCGGCAGTGAACACACCTGCTGATGAGACAGGTCTTGTCATTGAGTCATCGGGAAAAAGGGCTTATTTCTCATCAATACGTGAAAAGGGCAAGGGTAAGGATATCTACTATATCGATCTCCCTCAATCAATACAGCCTGAACCGGTCTCTTACTACAAGGGAACAGTAATTGATAAGGCAACAGGAGCTCCGCTGACAGCCAGGTATGAGCTTACTGACCTGACCAATCGCACTGAAGTCATATCTTCAGTAACGGACAACATGGGAGGGTTCTTTGTGTGTCTGCCATCAGGTTACAGCTACGGGCTTAATGTGACCGCCAACGGTTATATGATCTTCTCAGAGAACTTTGACTTTGAGGAGGGCTATACCTCTTCCGAACCTTACAAAAAGACCATCACTCTGAACAGGGTAAGAAAAGGTGAATTCATGAGAATGTACAACGTCTTTTATGATACCGACTCATGGGATCTGCTTGAAGCATCTATTCCTGAGCTTGAGCAATTGCTTGAATTTCTGCAGATAAACAATACGGTAGTTATTGAGGTAGGAGGTCACACTGACTCCGATGGCACTGATGAACATAACCAGAAGCTTTCGGAGAGGAGGGCTGCGTCTGTCAGAAGCTTCCTGATAAAAAGAGGCATTGAGCCGGAGCGTATTTTCTCTCACGGCTATGGTGAGACCTCTCCCATGGCTGACAACATTACACCTGCCGGCAAGAGGCTGAACAGGCGTACTGAGATCACTATCCTGTCAGAAGGGATAAACAAGTAAGACAATTTAGCCTGCAGATGCGGCAACTGCCATTGGGCATTCAAAAAAGACCACGCCTAAATAAGCGATACAGTAACTATTGAAAAGGAGGGCTACCGACTGAGTAGCCCTCCTGACTCCTTTTACAGACAGTTGTAAAGCTTCAGTGGATCAGATAGCTATCTTATCCTCTGAAGAGGTGCTGGCAAGTATTTTTAAGCCAGAACTTTCCTTTGCAGGCAAGGAGATAAAGACTGATGTGCCTTCAGCATCGTTGGTTTCAACCCTGATTTTACCGTTCAATGCTAAAATAAGATTTCTGGCCAGGATTAAATTCATAGCGGAATAGGTATCCTGACTGTCGGAATTTTGGATCTCAGGATTGTCGGAAAGCAGCAGGTCACTGCTTCTGGGATAACCCTGGCCAGAATCTTTTACGTAGAATGTGATCATATCATCAAAATAGGTGCAACCCACTTTTATAAACCCTGAAAAAGTATTGTCGAGTGCACTCCTAAACAGATTATTGATTATCCTTGAAGTTCTTGCCGGATCCATTCTCAGCATCAGTTTGCCGGTAAGATTATCCTCCTGTATCAGAACAACATTGCTCTTGCCCTTTTTCCTCATTAAAACCCTGAAATCTGAGGTAAGTGACTCAAACAGTCTTTTAATATCTGTCTCACGGAGGCTTTCCCTGGCTGACCCTGATTCGAGTACGGCAGTATCAAAAAAGTTTTCAAATAATCCTATAAGTTGCTCGCACGAGTTTACGATCTGCTCTGAGAACTCACGCTTCTCATGATCGTTAAACCGTTCATTGTTCATAAGGTATGAGAAAGCAACTATTGAATTCATCTGTGTTCTCACCTCATGCGAAACCCCTGCTATTATATTTGGTTTATTAATCATATGGTTCATCATTTTCTGTCCTGTCTCCTCTGCCGGACCCTTTTCCCTGTGGGCATTACGAAGTATCTCGAACATATGAAAAGAATGAAGGTTAGTGATTCAGTTAGCGTAGTTTCCTTGCAAGCCTTGCAGCCTTTTTGCTGTAACGGCTCTTTGATGCTGCTATTGTTTCAAACTGCCTGGTAGCTTTTTCCTGGTTGTCAGTCATCATATAACAGAGTCCCAGATACCATGCCGCATCCTCAAGGTAGAGGTTGTCATTATGCTCCATTACCCTGGTGAATGACCCGCTGGCAACGGGGTAATTATGGACTTCCATATTGGCCATGCCATGCATGAAGACTGACTCCATGTTATCTTGTTCGCTGTTTATTATCAGCTCAAGAAACTCAATGGCCTTATCATATTCCCTGGCGGAATATGAAGCAATTGCATTCTCCATCAATGTGTTGCCCAAACTGACAGCCGACCTTGCAGCTCCGGGCGATTCATATCTCTCATAGGAGGCTGAATAGAGCTTGCCGGGAGATGCTCCTGGATTTATAATAAAGTACATGGCTGTTGAGAGTATGGCAACAAGGGCTATTGCGGCAGCATATTTTGCTGTCTTCAATGCGTTCTTGCGCATATTACCGGCTGAGCGCTTCTTCATCTCAATTACTCCCAGCTTGTTTCTCAGGGTAAGGATCTCCCTGTCGCTGAGGATTTCATCTGTCCTTCGCCTGAGTCTGACTTCCCGCGCGAGCGCAGGATCTCTCTCCATCTCTTCAAGGAGCCATTTCTCCTCAGTCTTGTCTGCCAGTCCACTCAGATAGTTCTCAATGGAATTGTTGACGTTTTTCGTGTTCATCTTAGGTTGTATTACTTCACACTTATAAATAACTATCAGTAAGTTAATTACATACTATACTGTGTCTCTTCGGACACTTCAGTCAACATACATTCAGCATGGATGCTGGCTGAAAGCTTCAGTGAATCTGTCCGCGACAGATATACCTGAATTATTCTAAACCACCTTGGTAACCTACCTCTCCTGAGCTCTCCGCCAGTCGGCGGATCGGCTCCCCGTAAATCGCTCTGAATATCAAACCGGAGCTTGCTCCGGGGTTAATACCAAGTTTATTATACTGGCCCGAACCCGGGCTCTTGATTCCTTTTTCAGATCTCTATAATCACAGGAGGCCTGGTGGGATTAACTCCGGTATCATTTTGTGTGCCATTTCCACCACGCACGTTAATCATCTCTTCATTTGAAAGAACAAATTCTGCAAAGTTTTCAATTGTCAGGGTTTTCATCGTCTTAATTCTTTAATTATAAATCAGGGTTTAATTGCTTTCTATACCGTACATGTCAGAAAGTAGCCATTTGTGACACAGAAAAATCAACTATTTTTTAAAAAAAATGCAACATGTTGAAAGACAGTGCCGTATAACATGAGAAATCTTCCCATTTTAATAGTTATTGTTTTATACTTTTGCCCGCGGAAGAAAGAAGAACCACTTTGATAAGTCTGAGATCATACATACTCATTCTATTATTGTTACTGTTTGCATCTGTTGATAAATCCTCAGGCTCAAGTCTGGGTTTGTTATCTGACCATGTAAAGGGGAATGATGGAAATGATATCGTGGCAACCCGGTTAAGAATTCTTACTGATTCCCTTGCCTCTGTTCTGGAATCCACGGATCTTAAAACCAATACATCTCAATTAGTATCAAAAATTGAGGCTATCATTGCTGAGAACAGGATCACTGATACGTTACTTCTTTCTGATACCTGGTATTTCACCGGACACTATTATCTGCAGAAAAACATATACAGGAAGGCTGTTGACGGCTTTTCCATATCAGTGACATACAGGGAGAAGATGGGGGTTTCTGACCGGAGATATGCGCTGGGATTGAGCAATATGGCTGTTGCTTTTATGAGGGTAGGAGATTATACCAGAGCATATGCTGCCGGGAAAAAAGGGCTGGAAATACGAAGGGCAGTTTCAGGTAGTGACAGCTCCGTACTGGCAGTCAACTATCTGAATCTATCAGGTTTACGGCTTGAAATGAATGATTCAGGGGAGGCTATAAGATTGGCGGAAGCAGGAATCGCGCTGGCAAATCAATATGTTGACAAGGTGCCGCCGGAGGTGACTGCCGATCTCTATCAGGTAATAGGCCTGAGTCTTTACCGCACTTCAGAATATACCAAGTCTCTTGTCTACTGTCGTCAGGCATTAAAGATCTATGAAGGAGGCGTCAAAAACAAAGTAGACTCGAAAATACTGATAATTAATACTATATCACAGCTTTACCGTCGTTTAGGTAAGCCCGGTGAGGCTGAATACTATTTCAGAAAAGGACTGGCAATAGAGGATGGTGAGAACACTTCTAACAAATTTCTTCTATATATTAATTACGCTGATTTTCTGGCTGATGGCGGACGTATTAAGGAAGGAGAAAAGGTACTTGAGAATGGCCGGGCCAATGTAAGGAGGGTGTTTGGTCCCAGCAGCCGTGAATATTACATGATGCTGGCATCTGCAGGCGATTTTGCAAATCGCAGCTCAGGAGATTCAAAACGCGCTCTTGAGTTGTTAGATGAGTTTTCTGAGTATGCTGAAAGTAATCCCTGGGATGTTTCGATGAAGAAATACTTCATGGCCAAGTATACTGAGATGTTATTTGAGGCAGGAATGTATCAGAAGATACTTGATGTCACCAATGAAATGGCTCTGACAAAGGTCGCCGGCGATGATGTTTCTTCACAAACTGTCACAGAGGAGGATCTGATTGTTCTTAAGATCAGGTACAGGGCACTAAATACGCTGAACAGAGAAAATGGCAACACGGAATATCTAAGGCTTGCCATTGAGACAGGTCGGAGAATATCTGCACTTTATGACCGGCAAAGACTGGAGATGAGTGAAGATGAGAGCCGTACCAGCCTCAGTGCATTCTCAAGGGATATTTACACCGGCATGATTGAAAACTATTCAGACCTTTATAAACAGAGCGGAGACCGAAAGTCACTTGAAGGCCTCTTCGAATTCTCCGAGAGGAGTAAGGTAGCCGGTTTCCTGGCCTCAATGAGGGAAGTCAATGCGGCCAAATTTTCATTGCCCGGAGATCTGGTAGAGCTTGATAACACTATTAGGAAAGAAATCGGTTTTTACAAAGAACTTATCACTGCCGAGCAAGGTAAGACTGTCCCTGACACCCAGAGACTTCATACCTGGGAGAGCGTTACTTTCAGCCTGCTCAGATCACATGACTCCCTGGTTCAGGTATTTGAAAAAGGCTATCCGGCATATTATAGTCTGAAATACAGGAGTGAAGTGACATCTCTTGATGATGTAAACATAGTGATTGGCAGTAAGGCTAACCTCCTGAGTTATGTCATGACTGATGACAAACTTTTTATTTTTGTGACCAACCGGAGGCATACGGAGATCATTACACGCAATATTGACTCCACTTTCTTCAGTTCACTCGCCAGATTCCGGGCTATGCTTTCAGAGATGCCTGTTACAAGTGATGTACGAAAGCCTTTCAATGAGTTCATGGATCTGGGCCTTGAGCTATATAAAGTCCTTCTGGAGCCTGTCACTCCCTATCTGCGGGGAGACAAGATTGTCATCTCGCCTGATAATGTTCTGGCATACCTCCCATTTGAAACACTTGTGACTGAGGAATTCCGGAGCCCTGATCTGCTCTACCGTGAGGCTCCATTTGCTCTGAAGAAGTACCGTTTCTCTTACATCTACAGCGTAACTCTCTCATCAGTGACACAGGAAAAAAGCCGGAGACTGAATAACAAGCTTGTAGCCTTTGCACCATCGTATGAAGGCATGGAGCTTAATGACTCACTGTTGGTGAACTGGCCCTATCTAAGGGGAGAGATGAGAGGACTGCCTTATGCCGTCATTGAGGCAGAGGATGCCGTGGATCAATGCGGAGGTAAGGCTTATTTGGAGAAAGAGGCTACTGAGGAGACCTATAAAAGCGTAGCCAGTAATTATGAGATCATTCACCTTGCCATGCATACCCTTATTGATGATAATCATCCGGCCTTCTCAAAAATGATATTCTCGTCATCTTCCGGAGGTTCTGATGACGGTTTGCTGAATACTTACGAAGTATATACCATACCGGTTAAAGCGATGATGGTTGTGCTCAGCTCGTGTAATACAGGGTCAGGCATGCTTGCTACCGGCGAAGGTATACTGAGCCTTGCCCGGGGCTTTCTTTACGCGGGCAGCCGATCGGCAGTGATGTCAATGTGGGCTGTGGAAGATGTGTCAGCTTCTGCCGTGATGCATTTATTCTACAAGAACATGCGAGGCGGACAGAATAAGAGTACAGCGCTGCGAAATGCCAGACTCAGGTTTCTGCGTACGGCAGACCAGCAGAGATCACATCCCTATTATTGGTCTGCACTGGTAATATACGGTGATGATACTGCATTATGGTATAACCGCGTCAAGCTATATTCATCACTCCTGCTATTGCTGATTGTTGCCACAGTGCTTGTTGCAACCGTTTATAAGGGCCCCAGATCCTGATATTCGGGGTCAGTCTTGATGATCTCCATCAGGGCCTCCTTGCACAGGTATTTCTTTCGTCTTGCGTAGGCCTCATTCTTCATCCCCATCTTTCTGGCTATCTCCTCATATGAGTATCCCTGACTGAAGAGCCTGAGCACCATCTGGCAATCCTCCTTCAGAAGACCAAATGAGCGGGTTACAATACGTTCGAGAGTGGCCTCTTCCTGCTCCTCCGTAGCGGAGTCATCCGGCAACTCAAGTTCAATAGAGACCAGACGCGAACGGTAACGGAGCTGTGCATTCCATACATTTCTGGCTACACCGAAAAAATATCCTTTTAAGTCAGAGGTCAGTGTGAAACCTTCCCCAGTAACCTTCTTGTAGAGTATCACCACCGTCTCCTGTATGACTTCGTGAACATCGTCATCCGATCCGCTGTTCTTCTTAAGATGATCCCGCACTATATCAAAATAAGCATCATAGAGGTATGATAAGACATGGCTGTCCTGCCTCCTGATGCCATCAATGATGGCACTGTCTGAGTACTTTCTGAACAATCCCAAGCAAACGGTTTATGTGACAAATATAGCATTTCCGAATGCGATTCAAGAGAATTACCCCTGCATCACTTTTCATGCAGGTCATTCCCTGAGTCGGTGAATTATGGATATATTTACACTGTTTTAATCCGAACCGTTAATCCAGGAATGACTTATCCATTTGTAAGACAATATGATGCGATGGACTGTGGCCCGGCATGCATTAGTATGATTGCACGCTGGCACGGTAAGCGCATCTCGCTGGAAACTATCAGGAAGCAGGCCTGGATAACACGTCAGGGGGTCTCCTTCCTGGGGTTAAAAACCGCATCGGAGAGCATGGGTCTCAAGGCGGCAGGTGTGAAGATACCTTTCTCAAGATTGAAGGCAGACGCACCTCTTCCATGTATAGTACACTGGCAGCAGAACCATTTCATAGTTGTTAATAAGATAAGTGACAGGTCAGTATGGGTGAGTGATCCTGCCATCGGCAGGGTGAGGATGTCACATGATGAGTTTATGAATGGATGGGCCTCTTGCCAAGGCCCCGGTGAGCGCGTGGGAATGGCCCTTCTCCTTGAGCCGGGGCCAGGCTTTGCTGCGCTGCATGATGACCCGCCACCCAGAGGCGGCTTTGAATTCCTTCTCCCTTACCTTAAGCCTTACCGAAAGCAGATGGTATTGCTTGTAGCCGGACTGATATCAGGCAGTGCCATACAGCTTGTCTTTCCGTTCCTGACTCAGGCAATAGTAGATAAGGGCATAAAATTCAGTGATCTCAGGTTGATTTATCTGATCCTCGCAGGTCAGCTATCACTCATAGCCGGAAGGCTTGCCGTGGAGTTCTCAAGAGGTTGGCTGCTGCTTCATCTTGGCACAAAGCTTAATATAAGTATCGTTTCTGACTTTCTTGCCAGGCTGATGGGGCTGCCGATATCTTATTTCGATACTAAGCTTAACGGGGATATACTGCAAAGGATTGATGACAACAACAGGATTGAGAGTTATCTTACATCATCAAGCCTGGCTATACTCTTCTCACTATTCAATTTTATTGTTTTTGGAATTGTTCTGGGCATCTATAGTCTTTCTGTGTTGCTGGTTTTTCTTGCCGGGACCATCCTTTATCTTCTCTATGTCACGTTCTTCATGCCTGCACTGGAGCGTCTTGACAATATCAGGTTCATGCAGATGGCTGAGGCTGGCAACACAATCATCAACATTGTCAACGGAATGCAGGAGATCAAGCTGGCAGGCAACGAAGCTGCCAACAGACGTGAATGGGAGGGGCGGCAAAAGGAGCTGTACCGGACACGGATCAGAGGACTCAGAATATTACAGTTCCAGACAGCCGGAGGAACACTGATCCACGAGTCTGCCAACATAATCATCACTTTCATCTCAGCCACGCTGGTAATAAATGGCTCTATGACCCTTGGCATGATGCTAGCCGTGCAGTTTATTACCGGACAGCTTAACGGACCTGTCTCACAGATAGTCAACTTCATGAGGGCGACACAAGATGCCAGGATAAGCCTTGAACGCCTGGCAGAGGTGCATGCAATGGAACCTGAGGAGACGATAGATCCGTCAACTGCAGTCGCAATGCCCCCATCGGCTGACATTGAGATCAGGAACCTCTCATTCAGGTATGAAGGACCCGGGTCACCCTGGGTAATAAAAGACCTTAACCTGTCAGTCCCTGCCGGGAAGATAACAGCTTTTGTAGGCGAAAGCGGTTCAGGGAAAACAACTCTTTTGAAGCTCCTGATGGGCTTCTACCGTCCGTCGGAAGGAGAGATAACCATTGGCGGAAGGAATATTGCGGATATCAGCATCGCCTCACTTAGAAAGGAGACAGGGGTGGTGATGCAGGAAGGTTATATCTTCCCTGACACTATCCTGGGCAATATTGCACCGGGAATCGATAA
>CAYQNT010000043.1:0-10728 GCA_964418865.1 uncultured Rikenella sp. | reverse complement strand
ATGGACCAGGTAGCCCTCGCCGTCACTGTAGCCAATCTCAAACCGCTGATTGATATACTGCCGGCGGGACTTAAGACACGGGTTGGGCAAGGAGGCCATGGTCTCAGTCAGGGACAAAAACAGCGGATACTGATTGCAAGGGTGGTCTTTAAACAACCTGCACTCATGCTCCTTGATGAAGCAACAAGTGCTCTTGATGCGTCAAACGAGAGGGTGATAGTAGAAAATCTGGCGGGTTTCTACACCGGCAGAACGGTTGTAATTGTTGCTCACAGACTAAGTACAGTGCGCCATGCAGACAGAATAGTGGTGCTTGACAAAGGTGCAGTGACGGAATATGGAACTCACGAAGAACTCACCAGGCTCAAAGGCACCTATTTCAGGCTGATAAAAGATCAGCTGGAGATGGGCAGGTAATCATTCCTGATCCTTCTTCCCTGAATATGGCTCGTAGTCGTCAGGCTGATCCCGAAGACCTTTCCTGCCTTCCGGTTTATTAACAGATGAGCCCGGTAAGGCCCCTTTTTTCTTCGCAAACTTGCGGTAAAGACTTAGTCCGGCAAAGAGCAGAACGGAAACAATGATTATTATGTCTTTTTTGTCCATAGCTGATTCGTATGTAACAGAACCTTCAAAATTATGCATTTAACCTGAAAAGTTAATAGAATTTTTCATACGAAGTGTTGGCGATTGAAAATCAAATCAATATGTGTTACTGAAAAAACTGCATTCCATGATTTTAAATGTTGATACCAACCATGACAAATAATTGAGGTACAATTATTTCGAAAGCCTTCCGGATGACTGATTTCACTTTATGAATTGATTCGGTAAGAGCTTCTCTAATGGCTGTAGTGCATTTATATGATGTATTGGTTTGAGTTTTACCAATATTCCATTATTTTCGTGGTTTGAAAAAAGGGGGGAATGTCTGAAAGTTTCGCCTTGCAATGAAGCACTGAAGTAAAAGGATTGATGATGACTAAAAATAATCCGAAAGACTCTGTTCGTAATGAACAATTCGATAATGAAGAAAAAGCTATCGAATCTACGGAAGAAACTATTGATGAAAAGGCCATATCCGGAATGCCGGCTGCTGAAGAACAGACCGCAACAAAGGATGAGATGCCTGAGAAAGCCATAGAGGCTGAAGCTAATATCGGTTCTGATGCGGTCCCTGTAGATGGGCAGCATAAACCGGATGAGCCTATGGAGGATTATTCAGTCAAGGCCCCTGAGGCTGAGACTGCAGAAGCTGAGACCGCAGAGGAAAAGTCAGATACTGATGCAAAGCAGTATGATGAGGTGAAAGAGCCTGATTCTGATGCAAAGTCTGAGGAGAAATCTGATGCAAAGTCTGAGGAGAAAGCTGATGCAAAGTCTGATGCAAAGTCTGAGGAGAAAGCTGATGCAAAGTCTGAAGAGAAATCTGATGAAGAATCTGATGAAGAGTCTGAGGAAGAGAAGGTAAACTATGATGCTATTGAGCTACCTCCGGTTGATTACAGCGGTTTTTCAAGAAAAGAACTGGTTGAGACCCTCGCTCTGATTGTCGAAAACAGACCAGCATCTGAGATAATTGATGACGTTAACAGAATCAAAGAATTCTTCTACAAGAAGAGTAAGGCCGAATTCAACGAGAACCGGCTGAACTTTGCCAAAGAAGGAGGAAACATTGACGATTTCAGGCCTGAACCCGATGAATTTGAGATACGGATAAAGGCAGTGCTTGAGATTTTTCGCAGTCGCAGGAGTGAAATTAACAGGATACAGGAGAGTGAAAAGCAGGATAACCTGCGAAAGAAACTCGACATCATAGAACAGATAAAGGATCTCGTCAACAGGGAGGAGGCAATAAACAAGACCTTCCAGGAGTTCCGAAACCTTCAGAACGAATGGCATTCCACAGGAATAGTACCTCAGGGTGCCATGAAAGATCTGTGGGAGAACTATCACCACGGTGTTGAGATCTTCTATGACTATATTAAAATTAACCGTGAGCTCAGGGATCTTGATCTGAAAAAGAACCTTGAGTCCAAGATAGAGCTGTGTGAGAAAGCTGAGGTGCTGCTTCTGGAACCTAACGCCGTTAATGCATTCAAACTACTGCAGGATTACCATAATCATTGGCGTGAGATAGGCCCGGTGCCGCACGAGAACAAAAATGATATCTGGGAGCGTTTCCGTGAAGCTACCTCAAAGGTCAACAAGAGACATCATGAGTTCTTTGAGGAGCAGAAGGCTGACCAGAAACGTAACCTGGATGCCAAGACAGCTTTGTGCGAAAAGGTGGAAGAGATTGCTTCAGGAGAGATACTCACCTTTGCCGATTTCAGGGAAAAGTCTGATATTATCCTTGATTGCCAGAAGATGTGGAAAACAATTGGCTTTGCACCCAAAAAACATAATAACAAGGTTTACCAGCGATTCAGAACTGCATGTGACTCATTCTTTGAAAAGAAGCGCGCCTTCTTTTCCGAGAACAAAGAGACGCAGGTCAGGAACCTGCAGCTGAAGACTGAGCTGTGCATGAAGGCCGAGGCGCTCCAGGAGAGCACTGACTGGAAAGATGTATCTGATATGCTTATCAGTTTGCAGAAAGAGTGGAAGGAGATAGGACCTGTACCTAAAAAGTACTCTGATAAGGTCTGGAAGCGGTTCCGTAAAGCCTGTGATACTTTCTTTACCCGTAAATCTGCTTTCTTCGCAGGACGAGATACCTCATATGAAGATAATCTCAACGCTAAGCTTGCCATCATTGAGGAGATTGAGAAATTTAACCCGGGGAAAGACCAGAAGGAAGCCTTTGAACAGCTCAAGGAGATACAGAGACGCTGGACAGAGATAGGATACGTTCCCTTCAACAAGAAGGACGAGGTTGCCAAACGATATAAGGATGTGCTTAATAAGCAGTTTGACAAGCTTAACCTTGATGATGAAGACAAGAATATTCTTAGATACAGAAGTAAGGTAGACAGCGCCAGGTCAAACCCGCGTACTGCAAGGAAAGTTATGAATGAGCGCGATAAATTCTTTAGCAAGATAAAACAGCTTGAGAGTGACATAGTGCTCTGGGAGAACAATATAGGCTTCTTTGCCAAGTCGACAAAAGCCGACAGCATGATCAGAGAGGTAGAGGAAAAGATTGCTGAAACCAAGAGAAATATTAAGCTCCTTGAGGAAAAGGTAAGGCTGATTGACAGCTCAATGTCCGATGAATAGGTTTAATATCTCCGGCAACCAGCAATCGATATAACAGTGGATGAAGTAAAATACATTTTTGTGACCGGTGGGGTTACCTCATCACTGGGTAAAGGAATCATTTCAGCTTCCCTTGCCAAGCTTTTACAGGCCCGTGGATACTCAGTCACCATTCAGAAGCTCGATCCTTACATTAACGTAGATCCCGGAACCCTCAATCCATATGAACACGGTGAATGCTATGTCACCAGTGACGGTGCTGAGACTGATCTTGACCTCGGCCATTATGAGCGTTTTCTGAATGTCCCCACATCACAGGTAAACAATGTCACCACCGGCAGGATCTATCAGTCGGTCATCAACAAGGAGCGCAGTGGTGATTATCTCGGCAAGACCGTTCAGGTCATCCCTCATATCACTGATGAGATCAAGAGGTGTATAAAGCTTGTGGGCCTGGGAGGGAAATTTCAGATAGTCATTACAGAGATTGGCGGTACGGTAGGAGATATTGAATCACTGCCTTATATTGAAGCTGTACGGCAGATGAGATGGGAACTTGGTAATGAGAACTGCATTGTGATACACCTTACCCTCGTGCCATACCTGCATGCTTCCGGAGAGCTGAAAACCAAACCTACGCAACACTCCGTCAAGATGCTTCTTGAAGAGGGAATACAGCCTGACGTGCTTGTCCTCCGCACTGAACGCAGTCTCACCGAAGATGTCAGACGGAAAGTTGCACTTTTCTGTAACGTTGAGCCAGGGGCTGTAATAGAATCGATAGATGTATCTACCATATACGAGGTACCGCTCAGGATGCAGGATGAGATGCTGGATGTCACCGTTATGCAGAAGCTGGGTCTCCCGCCGGGAGATGCACCTGCCCTGAATGAATGGAAAGCGTTTCTGCATAAGTTAAAGAATCCAATCCATAGTGTAAAAATAGCACTGGTGGGTAAATATGTTGAGCTGGCTGACGCCTACAAATCTATCTCTGAGGCTTTTATCCATGCCGGAGCCGCTAATGAGACCTCGGTTGACCTGAAATTCATACACTCTGATGATGTTAATGAAAGCAAATACAGAGAACAACTCGCAGGATATGACGGTCTGATTGTGCCTCCGGGACTAGGCGCAAGAGGTATTGAGGGCATCATACTGGCAGTGAATTACGCCCGGACAAATGACATTCCATTTTTTGGCATATGCCTTGGAATGCAATGCGCAGTGATTGAATTCGCCCGCAATGTAATGGGGCTGGAAGGTGCACACTCCACAGAGATCAATCCTGAGACACAACACCCTGTCATTGACCTGATGGTGGAACAGAAGGGTGCCCATGAAAAGGGTGGCACAATGAGGCTGGGGAGTTATAAATGCGAGATACTCCGTGATTCCGAATCATGGAAATGCTATAAGAAGGAGGAGGTTACGGAACGTCACCGCCACCGTTATGAGTTTAATAACAGATACCTGTCTGACTTCAGGAATGCCGGCATGGAGACATGCGGAATAAATCCAGAGTCAGGACTGGTGGAGATAGTGGAGATACCATCGCACAGATGGTTCGTCGGGGTGCAGTTTCATCCGGGATACAGTAGTACAGTGCTCAATCCTCATCCTCTGTTTACTGGTTTTGTAAGAGCCTGCATAAAGAATTAAATGATTTTTAACTGGGAATATAGTAACAATGGATAAGAACACGGTAACAGGTATAGTCCTCATCTTTCTCATCTTCCTTGGCTTCAGCCTCTTTAATAATAACAGGACCGGGAAATATTTCCAGGCTGAGACGGAGCAGGCAGACTCACTTTATGCTGCAGGCAATTATGATCAGGCTCGTGAGGCTTACATCAGAGCACTCGGTTACAGGCCAAAAGATCAGGGTACCAAAGACAAGGTGATTGAGCTTAATAGTAAGCTTGGCCTTAATACTCCACTTCAGGAAGCTGCCGGGGCTGCAATACCTTCTGACAGTGTAGCATTGACTTCATCTGCTGCTACAACAGCCGTTACTGACAGTATGACACTGGGCGTCTTCGCTGCCAGTGCAAGGGGAGAGAATGAGTTCTATACCGTGGAGAATGACCTGATGGTAATTACATTCGCATCCAGAGGCGGTAAGGTTTATTCTGTCAGGCTGAAAGACTTTGAAACCTTCGACGCACGTCCTTTAGTGTTGTTTGACGGTGACTCTACAGTATTCGGCTATAAGTTTTTTACTATCGACAATAAGCCGGTAAAGACCAATGAGCTTTACTTCACTGCTCAGGATTATGAAGGTCCCATGATTGCCTCTTCCGGCCCAGTGAGCCTTACAATGAGGCTTGATGCAGATAACGGAGCCTTCATTGATTATATATATACTATTCTGCCTGATGAATATATGATCAGCCTTGAAACCAGGTTCGGTTCGTTTGGATCTATTCTCCCGGCAAACACCACCTCTCTGGCGCTTGACTGGAAGATGTACATCCCTCAGCAAGAGAAGGGGAGGCAGAATGAAGACATGTATACGGGTCTGAAATACAAGGTCAACCAGGGAGACGTAGAGGACATGGGAGGCGCTGCCAGACAGAGACAGAAGAAAGATGTGGTGGCGGAAAGCCTGATGAGAACAGATTGGATAGCTTACAAAGATCAGTTCTTCTCTTCCGTCATCATTGCAGATAATTATTTCATAAATGCTGCGGTCTCCTCAACAAATGCTGATCCTACATCCGCATACCTCAGATATTTTCAGTCCGAGATTGGGGTTCAGTACGCTCCCAGTGAGAATACTTCGATAAAGATGAGGATGTACTTCGGGCCTAATAACTTTTACTTGCTTAAGAAGTATGACCGGAAGCTTGAAGGACTGGTTTTCCTTGGAAAAAATATTATCAGGTGGATCAACCAGTACGTCATCATCCCTATATTCAACCTGCTTGATAATTACATTGTCAGCTATGGCCTTATAATACTCATTCTGACCCTGATAATCAAGCTGGCTCTCTTTCCCCTGACACATAAGTCGTTTCTAAGCCAGGCCAAGATGAGGGCTATGAAACCTATGGTAGATGAGATAGGGAAGAAGTTCCCTAAAAAAGAAGATGCTGTAAAGAAGCAGCAGGCAACAATGGATCTCTACAAGAAAGCCGGTGTCAGCCCCATGGGTGGCTGTCTGCCAATGCTCCTGCAGATGCCTATTCTCTTTGCCATGTTCCGTTTCTTTCCTACCTCAATAGAACTGAGGCAGCAGTCATTCCTGTGGGCCACTGACCTCTCCACTTATGACAGCATTCTTAACCTGCCGTTCACTATACCAATGTATGGTGACCATGTGAGCCTATTCACCCTGCTCATGACCGCATCAACAATCATATCAACGAAGATCACCAACCCGGCAGGCGGACAGGAACAGATGCCTGGCATGAAGACTATGATGTACATGATGCCGGTTATGTTCATGCTGATACTTAATAACTTCTCAGCCGGCCTTACTTACTACTATTTCCTCGCTAACGTTATTACAATAGCACAGACACAGTTCTCACGGCGATTTGTCAAGGAAGCTGAACTACTCAAAAAGATTGAGGAAAATAAAAAGAAGCCTGTTAAAAAGTCCAAGTGGCAGATGAGGCTTGATGCCGCAGCAAAACAGAGCGGTTACAAGGCCTCTAAAAAATAAGCTCAAAAAGTGCTTTTAAGCATAATTTTAACATTTATGTTCTAAATGCTCCCTCGTTCTAAAAGATTACTGCTATTTTAGTACTTTAAATCTAAATGAAATGGGGAAAAAAGTAAAAAACAAAGACATTGCCGCAAGACTTGGTCTTTCGGGCACGTTGGTTTCACTGGTGCTGAATAACAAAGCCGATCAGCATGGAATAAAGAAGGAGACACAGGAGAGGGTACTCGCAGTTGCCAGGCAGATGGGCTATTTCAATGCCGTTACCGGGAAGGGCGAAACAGCTCCGGTAGAAGAAAAACCAGGTATAATCGGTATGGTTGTACCATCAATGAATGATCCATTTATCTATGAGATCACACCTTACCTGCAGAAGGCTTTTTCAAGCATAGGCCTGGGGTTCTCAGTCTTTACTAAAGATCCTGATGACATGCGTTTTAACAGGTTGACCACGGCGCTGAAGAAGTTCTTTAGCGGAATGATTCTGGTGGGTAGTGCTGCTGATGACAGTGTGATAAGGACTCTTAACAGGGAGGGTTATCCGGTGGTATTACTGGAGAAAAGCATCAAGAGAATGAGACTGAACACCGTATCCACTGATAGGTTTGCTGGTGCCGCCATCATGACTGAGCATCTCACATCACTGGGGCTGAAGAACCTTCTGGTCATCTCCGGCGAGAATACTGCTTCATATGATAAAGAGATGCTTGAGGAGCTAAAAAATGCAACCAAAAAATCCAAAAACTTCGACTCGGTACATTTCACCGTGACCACTCTTCCCAAGGCAGGAGATAAGTTTGATTTCGGGCAGATAGAGAATTTCCTCAGACCTCCTCACAGGAGTGATGCGATCATTGTCCTCAATTCGCCATTAGTGTTCCCGTTATACCTTGCGCTAAAGGAAAAGAATATACGCATCCCACAGGATGTAGCGGTGGTATCCATGGAAGACGGTATTGGCTTTGACCTTCTGACCACGCCTGTTACCAGGCTGCGCAGACCGCTGCCAGCGATGGCACAAAAGGTTGCCAACATCGTCTGGTCAGAGGTAAAGAATCAGGGCAAGAGTAAATATAAGCGTCAGGTAAACATGACTCCTGAACTTGTCATCAGAAGCAGCTGTGGCTCTTACTTAAAATAACATATCATGGCACGGATTATCAGGCTGCCGGCTTTAATACTACTGGCAGTGTTGTTCTCTTGCAGCAACAACCACCTTATTGTTGACAGGCCGTACAGGCAAGCAATCTTTGATGATTACAGGGCCAGGTCTGATATCTATGCCTCTTCACGGAGTGATCTCTTCAGCATGGCTGATTCTATTAGCGAAGAACAGCTGCGTGAGGCTGTTACTTTCATGCTGGCATACATGCCCCTGAGTGACATGGCGGTATATGAGCCGCACTATCTCAAGGAAAATGCCGCATTGGCTCTGCAGACCCGAAGCGATATGCCATGGGGCAATGAGATACCATATAGATTATTCCTGAATTTTGTTCTCCCTCTCAGGGTAAATAACGAGAACCCTGATAATTTCAGGAGTATTTGCCATGATGATCTAAAGAAACGGGTGGAAGGTCTGGGTGCTGTGGAAGCGGCTCTTGAGATTAACCGCTGGTGTCATGAGAAGGTAGCTTACCAACCTGCCGACTCACGCACCTCTGCACCGTTGGCCACCATTCTGTCAGCCCGTGGCCGCTGCGGAGAGGAGTCCACTTTTACAGTGTCGGCGCTTCGTACCGCTGGCATCCCTGCCAGGCAGGTTTATACTCCGCGATGGGCCCATACCGATGATAACCATGCCTGGGTAGAATTCTGGGCTGATGGCAAATGGCACTATCTGGGTGCATGCGAGCCTGAACCCGTACCAGACCGGGGATGGTTTACCGAACCGGCGCGGCGGGCCATGCTGGTACATACAAGAGCCTTCGGGAAATACGGTGGCGACGAGACACTGGTAAGCAGCAATCGTCTCTTCTCTGAGATAAATACTCTTGACAGATACGCGGCGACCAAAAACCTGAGGGTGATAGTAAAAGACAGCAACGGTAAGCCAGTCCCTCAGGCTGAGACCGGTTTTATGCTCTATAACTATGCCGAGTTTTATCCCCTGGCCAACCTTACATGCAACAATGACGGCGAATGCTCTCTTATAACAGGACTCGGTACTTTGCTTTTATGGGCTAATGAAGGCAGTCGTTATGGGTTTACACTTGTATCTCCATCCGATACCCTTGCCGAAGTGGTTATCACACAGGCAAATCCCGGAGAAGGTATGAACATTGATGTGACAGTCCCCCCGGTGCCGGTTCCATTCCCCGGGATCAGTGAGGAACAGACAAATCAAAACAACCGTGCCATTATGAGGGGAGACAGCATCCGTAACGCCTATGTGAGCTCCTGGATGGCTGGCATTGATGCAGCAGAGGTTGCACGTGAAGCCGGCTTGCCCGAATGCAGAACAGAAACGATACTGAAGGCATCTATGGGTAACTACCGCGAGATTACTGCCTTTCTTCGCAATGCAGACACCCGGAGCTCTCTGGCCCTTCGTCTGCTGGATAACGTTTCTGAAAAGGACCTGCGTGACACTCCGGCTGAGGTTCTCACCAGTCATCTTGATAATGCGCCTGACGCAGCACCCGGGTCAGACACCTCTCTATATGACCGCTATGTGCTCTCGCCAAGGATAGCAGACGAGATACTCTCACCATTCAGGAGCACCCTGTCGGAGCTTCCTGATGAGCTGATGCAGATATTCAGAACGCATCCTGCCGCTATAGTAAGCTGGACAGATACACTGATTACTGTCTCAGACAGTGAAAACTATTACGGCACACCTATAATTTCTGAGGGTGTAATGAGGCTGCATGCAGCTGACAGGCAATCAAGGGATATCTTTTTTGTGGCAGTATGCAGAACAGCCGGAATACCCGCACGACTGGCTCCCGGGACGGGAAGACCACAGTACCATGAAAACGGTATCTGGCATGACGTCTGGTTTACAGGTGAAACAAAACCTTCGGACAATCCTGGTTACGTAACATTCGTTTCAGAAAAAAGCAATGCGCAGCCTGAGTATCATGTGCATTTCACCCTTGCACACATTACTAACGGCAGGTATAAGACCCTTGACTACGGCTACGGGGTGAAGATCGGTGATCTGCCCGGGCATATCGCCCTTGATCCCGGCAGATATATGCTTACCACCGGCAACAGGGATGAAAATGGCAACGTAATGGCATCTGTAAGCTTCATCGAGCTTGCTCCCGGCGAAGAGAAAGACATTATGGTTAGCCTTCGTGAGCTTCCGGTAAGTAACATCGCCCTGGAAAAAATAGATCTGAAAGGTGAGCTGCTGTCATATACCAGCGAAAAGATCAGTCTGAACTCTCTTTCGAAAAAAGGTCTGGTCATGATCTGGATTGAACCCGGGAAGGAACCTACACGACATATTCTGAATGATCTCCCGCTGAATAAGAAAGAGTATGACAACTGGGGTGGATGGTTCATCTTTCTGACCAACCCGGCACAGACACCTGCCGGCTTCAAGCCTGAGGAGATCGCCGGCACACCACAGAATTCAATCTTTGTATCTGATAAGGATTTGAAATACCTGACCACTCTGGCCGGACCAGGCTCCACTGCACGGCAGTTGCCTGTTGTGCTCTGCTGCAACAGTGACGGTGAGATTCTCTTTTCTTCGGAAGGCTACAGGATTGATACCGGTGAACAGATATTGAAGAAGATCAGATAACAGGCTATCATGAATAGAGACATTCTGTTTGTTGCAGCAGCACTTGTTACAGTATCATGCAGTTCACCCCGGGTTGTTGATTATACATCATTCGTAGACC
>CAYQNT010000042.1:13994-21075 GCA_964418865.1 uncultured Rikenella sp. | reverse complement strand
CAAGATCAGATCGCGCAAGACATTTGAATTATTTTTCTGGCTGCTGGCCATATGTGTTGTTGTTTGGGTTCTGATACCGGCGGTATCAGTGGAACTGAGCGCCATTGCAGCTATTCCGCTTGCTTTTATCATGGCGAATTATATGGCACTAGCCCGTAAGACTACTTATCCGGAGATACTTTTATGGCTGATGGTGATAATGCTTATTGCCTCCAGGCTCTGGCCCTACTGATCACTTTCCCTATTGATTGCCGGCTCTGCTGATCACTTGTCACAAGGATTGCCGGCTCGACTGATAACTGGCTCGCCTGATTACGGGCTTTGCTTGATCGCTGGCTCTACTGATCACTTGATCATGCAAACTACTCCCACGCCTGATCCCTGTGCACCGTCGCGGAAGTCATACCACAGGGTGTATAGTCCTGTCTTGTTGCAGAAAAAATCTATTGAGCTGTATTTTTTACCCGTGCTCTTGTTTAAAGATGAAATAAGTTCTTTGTTCTGGTCATAGATGGTTATGGTTAGCTCCCCTTTGGATTCCGGGGCATCACAAACAGAGAACCTGTATTTCATATTCTTCATCAGGTACATATTGGCCTTGTATACCGGTGGGATTGCATTAGGTGCGGCTTGTGGCAGCTGTACCCTGAAATCCTTCAGGTAGGTGATATTATCACCGGCAGAAAGAACGCAATCGCTGACAAGTTCCTCTGTTGCAGGCTGACCAGTGACCATCAGGGGCACAAGGGTCAGTACCAGGGACATAATGACAAACCTGCACTTCATATTATTTGTCAGATATTAATTTGTTTCTTACTTTTTCTGAAATTCCGGCTATCTCTCTCAGTTGACTGTCAGTCATCTCAACAATACTCTCTTCATGCTGTACCATTACCAGTCGTCCGTCATGTTCAACCGTCTCCGGCTCGCCGAGCCTGTATGAGATATGCACTTCACGGTAGGCTTTGTTTATCTCTTCCATCATGTTATAGATGGAGTTGTATTCAGCACTGCTTTCCTGGTATGGGCGCAACAGCATGAGCAGGTCACCGAGAATGATTTTCTGCTCACCGACACGATCTCTCAGTATCTCGTCCGGATGAGTCAGGGCTACCTGTGTTGCCAGGTATTGTCCCTCAATCCATACCCCGGCTATCATCAGGGCTGAAATCGAAGCCCGGTCGTTATCTCTAAGGTATTTATCAATCTTGTTGTACGAATTAACTGACATGAACAGCAGGGAGTCAAGGTTAGCTTTATTGGCTGACAGCCTTTTCAGTGTCTCGAAATCAAAATACTGTCCTACGCGCAATCCGTCTGCCAGCTTCTTGATTGTTGACAATACCTCAACGGAATTTCCTGTTTTCTCGTAGATGTTAAGATAGCCGAGGTCGGCTCCGTAGATGCCCAGCATCACAGCCTTCTGGAAATTGGTTGTAAGCCTTTCAGATTCCTTTGTAGGGGCCAGGTATTCTGCTGAGAAGGGTATATGCATGCTCTGCAGTATAGCAGCGATTTCTACCGGTGATGCAATGTTCTGAACAATGTCCGCCACGGCTTCAGCACTCAGCTTTTCTGCCTCTCCGGCAGGTACCGAGTCGGCAATGGGAAAACTGATACCGGTCTGCTTTGTGGTGCTATTCTTGCATGAACAAACAAATATCAGCAGGATTACTGCCACCATCTTTGAAATTGTTCCTGTCATCAAGCGTTTATGTTAATATACAAATGTAAGAAAATTGGTTATTCCTATTTCACTGATCGTTTTTTTTGAAATCTGGATCTTTCAAAGAAATTGATCATACGTCTCAATGATTCTGTGTAGAGTAGAACGTACAGAACAATGACAAAAGAGAGCACCAGCATTATGTTAAACCTGAAGGTATCAATCCTCATCCCCATGAAGTTCTTTACCGGAGCCATAAAATGCGTACGGAAGCTAAGTGGTCCGGATGCAACAGGCTCAAGATAAATGAGATCCACGTTTTGTATCAGCCTATTCCTGTATTCCAGCATTTTGTTCTTCTCATAAACCTTCCTGACAATGTCTTCAAGCTTGTCATTGTGGTAGTTATTATATAACAGATGCAGGGCCTCTTTATTATTACTTATATAGTTATCAAGGCTCATATCTGCCAGATTGCTGAGCCTTCTGTATTCCCTGTCGGCATTATTGAGCCATTCAGCGAGCCTTTTTCCGAGGCCGGGGTTGATAAGATTCTTTGTGATCGAATCAATGCCGTTGAACGGTATTATTATGCCTCCTGCAGAGATAGATGCAGTTTCATTTTTAAGCAACCTGATCTCTCCTTCATATGGTTCAGCACTGCCGTCAATCTGCATCATTGTCATAACGTTTTCCAGGGCGCTGTTCATCCTTGGGATACGATATATGGTATTGAAGTCGAAAACACTCATCTTCTGTTTTAACGGATAGACCCTTTTACCGTACTCATTTTCCGTGAATTGCCTTACAATCAGCGCTTCATATGTCCATCGTGTTGGCATCAGTTCGGCAATCAGTGGCACCATATCAGGACTGACAATTTTTCTGTTAAGCTTGTCAAACGGAAACATAGCACCGCTGAGAATCATCATGGGTATCATCAGCAGTGGAATAACTATGTAAATTGCTATAGCAGAATTCAATGCCGATGAAATATTCAATCCTATCATATTTGCACAGAAAGCCGTAACAAACAGTGCGACCCAATATGAAAGGAAAAGACCTTTGATGCCAAGTATTGGGTTTGCTACTATAAGAAAGAGGAATACCTGCAGGGCTGAAGTTATTGCCAGCACTGTTATTTTGCCAAGCAGATAGCTGCTACGGTTAAGATGAAGGAAATGCTCCCTTCTCAGCATCCTGCGGTCTTTGTATATCTCTTCAGCACTGATGGTGAGACCCAGAAAGAGAGCAACGATAATGCTCATAAAAATATATACCGGGATATTTTCATTCTCTCTGAAGATATAAGTATCTGATGAGGGATCAGCTATGTATCTTATTATGTATGCAAGGATCAGTCCGAGTACCGGCCCTTCAAGCAGTGTCAGCAGCAGGTATTGTTTATTGGCGATCTTACTTCTGACATCTCGGCCCATGAAGATAAGGGTCTGGCGCAGCCACCCCGGTCGCTGGAGGCTTGAATAAGGTTCGGAGCTCTCCTCCCTGGCAGCCACTTTGGGTACTGTTGTGCGGAATGCGTCTGCCCACTCTGACGGAGAGATTTTTCTCTTCTCAGTATACCTGCCATACTCATCCAAAACTTTGACTTCAAGTATGTTGAACAGCGTTTCTGAATTCACTGTGCCGCATTCAGGACATTCAGCTATACCACTGTTTATCTGTGCTTCAAGGGTTTTAAAATGAATGATTGATTCTATGGGATTGCCATAGAAGACCAGTTGGCCACCCATGTCAAGCACCAGCATGTTGTCAAAGCCTTTGAATATTTCGGATGAGGGCTGATGGATAACCGTAATGACCAGTTTGCCTCTCAGCCTTAACTCGTGTAACAACTCTATCACGTTTTCAGAATCACCTGAAGAGAGTCCTGAGGTGGGTTCATCAAGGAACAGTACTGATGGTTCGCGGATGAGCTCAAGGGCGATATTGAGCCTCTTTCTCTGTCCGCCGCTGATGACCTTGTTGAGTGGTGATCCTACGCGGTAATTCCTCTTCTCATAGAGCCCGAGGGTGTGTAGCATCTGGTTCACTACATCATTAATCTCATTGCGGCTCCTGCCCGCAAAACAGAGTGATGCGGCATACCAGAGGTTCTCAAATACCGTCAGGTCTTCCACAAGCAGGTCATCTTGCGGTACATACCCTATGACGCCATCAAGCCTCTCATCCTCTGAATGAATAGAGATGCCGTTTATCCTTACCTCACCGGAGGCCGGACTGATTAGTCCTGTCAGCAGATTCAACAGGGTTGTCTTCCCTGATCCGCTGGCCCCCATGATACCAATCATATTTCCTTCGCTGGCGGCAAAACTGACATCGGTTATAGCCGGGGTTCCGTCAGGGAAACTGTAGCTGAGATGTTCGGCCACAAAGGAGATACGGTGGATATCCTTATCTGAAATAAACTGAGAGGTAACATCACTATAGTAGATTGTTGACGCCGGTGGTACCTGTAGTGAGCTTCCCGGGGCGAAGAGATAGACCTTTCGGCTTATGAGAGGCAGACCTTTTATAAGTGAGGTGTCTGAACCGAAGCAGCGCAGGAAGTAGAGGTTCACACTTGCGATCTTCAGGAAGACGGAGAAAGGGCCCAAATAATGTTCATCGCAGGAAGGGGTGCCGGCACAAATGACCAGCATGGAAGGGTCAGTGAAAGCGCCACGCTCCTCCTCCTTTACAAAGCGCATGATGCTGTTGAATTCCTGCTGTGAAATCCCAAATACTTCGGCAATGGTATTGATGATATTCATCCGCTGCGGAGTATACTGCTTGTTAGAGTCAACCAGCTCAAAGCAGCGCATGAGTACTATCACTTTCTGTTCCTGTGAAAGGGTCTTGTTGATTGTCTTGCAATTGTTGTATATCCTGACTGAATCCCTTACTGATGCCGTCACGGATTCAGATTGCTCCCCTATCTGCTGCAGTGGCCCGGCATTTTTCAGGAAAAGGCCCATGAATTCATCGGCACTCTGATGTGACAGCTGTTTAGTAAGAAAGGCCGAAACGAAGTCCATTTCTTCCTGTAACATGCCCCGATCCTGTTTAACTATCAGGGCGAACAACTCCATCATGGCCCGCAGGATCTCTTCACTCATTTCTTAGCATCAGGTTTTTCAGGGATAGTGCCAAGTTAATAAAATTTAGATAGAAAACTTATTTGAAATTGTGGTCTATTAAATATAAGGAACAGATAAATAGTAGCATCCCGGTTTAAATGATCAGTTTCTTATCGCTAAATTGGCAGGAACTGATCAGGCACATAAAATCATTGTATAAATGAGAGCTTTTATTATCCTGTTTTTCTTTCTTCTTACAACATTATTATCATCCCAGCCCCTGACCGGGTTTAAGTCTTCCGGTCTCTTTAACGAGCAGCAGGATAGCGTTGTCATGCCTTTGAGGAGGCTGAACATACCGGTACGTGATCCGAAAGCTGAGACAGGGTCAGAATTTATGACAAGGATCAGTGACCTGCCACGGGATGACCGTGAGGAGGAGATCTTTCTGGCTGTAGTTTCAGGTAATATACCCTCCTTCTTGCGGGATATGGTAACACTCAGGGGCGAGTTTGAAGATATTGAAGGCGCCAAACATACTCTGGAATATGAAGTAATGCCGGACTACCTGGCAATAGGCAGTGATGGAGACTTCTGCCGCATTCCTATGAACCCGCGTACTGCACAGCGACTGGCTGACCTGTTCGGTGCATCCATGTTAACTGCGAAGATCAGTGATCATATATGGTCTCAGGCTGAAGTGAAACTTGTTCCGTTCAGCTATCTTCCCGTTGGCAATGCCAATGAGCTGGTGACCAGGTTTGCTGAGCATAATGCACAGATTGAGAAGCAGCTGGCAGAAGCAGGAGGGCATCACGGGCAGCTTGTCGCCGGCATCAAGAAGGATGTGATCCGGTCATCACGTATTGCCGACCGGCCTGACAGGGTGGTTCTGTATGGCTGGCACAGAATTGACGGCAATCCGATACAGCCTGTTTACAGCGGGCATGTTTACTGGTATGTTGATTACAGCCATGGTATCCGCTTCATGAATAACCAGGTCATGCTTGACGGAAAGCCGGTAGAGGTGACTGAATTACTGAAAGATAAAGTTCTTTTCAGGGTGATCAGTGATGAGGAAAAACCCATGGTAGGTACCGGGTACTGACGGTCTCAATCTTTGCGGACTGAGAACTGAGGACTGCTGACTGAAGACTGGAGGCTGCGGACTGAAGACTGCCGGCTGCTGACTGCTCCCTGCTGACTGAAGACTGAAGACTGAAGACTGAAGACTTCAGCCCCGCTCCAGCACAAATCTACCGTCCTGTGTACCCCGGTCCCCTGACTACCTTGCCCGGCATGGCTCCGGTATGTTCACCGTTCTCAAGTACCTGAACACCATTTACGAACACATGAGTCATTCCGGTTGACAATTGATGAGGGTCTTCAAAAGTGGAGTGGTCTTGTATCTCCGCCGGGTCAAAGATTACAACGTCAGCATGGTATCCCTCCTTAAGGGCTCCGCGCCTCGCAATCTTCATGTTGGTGGCAGGAAACATGGTGAGTCTGTAGACAGCCTCCTCAAGCGATATTATCTTTTCATCCCTCACATATTTGCCCAACAGCCGGGCAAAGTTACCGTAGGCCCTCGGGTGAGTGGCTGACTTCAGAAAAACGCCCTCTGGGGCCATGGACTGACCATCGGACCCAAAACCCATCCATGGCAGGGCTATCTCTTTTTTGAGATTATCTTCTGACATGGAGAAGAAGACTGCACTAACATTACTGCCGTCATCAATTATAAGGTCCATGACGGTCTCTTCAGGACTGCTACCTCTTATTTCCGCTATAGCTGACAGCGTCTTTCCCTGCAGGTATTTCAGTGAATCTGTGTTAAAGCCAATGACAAGTATTTTGTCCGGGGAGCCCTGTTTTCTCATGATTGTTTTAATGATCTCCGGTCCAACAATCTTTCTTACTGCCGGATCTTTGAGCCGTGCAACCCATTTTTCAAAACCACCCTCCTGCACCCATTCAGGCATAATTATGCCCAATCCGGTTGAACTGGCCGGGTAGTTGTACATGTCGGCGGTGATGTATAGTCCGGCGGCCCGTGCTGAGTCAATCTTACTTACTGCCCTGTCAAGCTTATCCCAGTTGGTTCTGCCGACCTGCTTGAAATGGTATATCTCTGCCCTGATGCCCGTGCCGGCCGGTATTTTCAGAAAATCATCAATAGCTTCAAGGAATGTCTCATCCTCGTTTCTGATATGGGAGATATACATACCATCGTACCTTGCGGCCACACTTGCCAACTCTGCCAGCTCTTCAGTGGAAGCGAAGCTGGCCGGTATATATTCAAGGGCAGAGCTGAGGCCTATTGCTCCCTCCTCCA
>CAYQNT010000042.1:7549-13984 GCA_964418865.1 uncultured Rikenella sp. | reverse complement strand
GACAAGCAGCTTCATTGAATCCATCTCGGCGGCAGTGGGAGGACGGTCATCATAGCCCACAACGTGTATTCGCAAAGTTGAGGTTCCAACAAACGAAGCTATGTTCGTGGAGACTCCTTTTGTCTGGAGAAAATCAAGATACTCACCCAGAGTGGTCCATTCAATGTCATATTTTATATCGCCCTGTGAGGCCTTCATCTCTCTCTTCATGCTCTCACTCCAGGGCCCCCATGAGTCACCCTCACCAACCACTTCAAGTGTCACACCCTGGCATATGTCTCCGAGTGATCTCCCATCCTCAATCAGTGACTCTCCAGCCCAGCTGAGCATGTTGATAAATCCCGGTGCAACTGCCATTCCCGCAGCATCAATCTCTTTAATTCCCCTTGCATTTTTCAGGTTGCCAATGGCGGCAATGGTGTCAGACATAATACCAATATCCCCAGTAAAGGCTGTTATGCCAGAACCATCTATTATGCTGCCGTTTCTTATCAGAACATCATACCTGACTGATTGTGAACATCCGCAAAATATTAACAATACTGGCAAGATTACTTTCAGAAGTTTCATAACGTGGTGTTGTTTAGGTGAATTATTCGCTGGGGTGAGTCTTTTTCATTCTTAACAAATTTAACTTTTTTAATAATATGGCATGAATTTAATCCACCCTGAAGATATGTAGGACCTAATAATAGTTTAGTTCTGCAACCTTATAACCAGTCCGGATTAAATGTTCAGAATGCTTAAACCTTCATTTAATGGGTCTCACATAACATATGTGTCACCTGAATATATATATGCTAATAAACAGTATGATGTAATACAAGTTTTTTTTGGCTGAATTAAATTTTGTTGTAACTTGTGCGGATTAACCTTCATAAACTAACGCTCTTTTTTCATGAAAAAACTATTCTTCATTTTTCTGTCGGTATTGTTTATCAATGCCGGCATTGCACAGACACGGATTACCGGAACGGTAACCGCCTCTGAAGATGGTTCTCCTGTCCCTTACGCAGTAGTACTGGTTAAGGGATTGAGAGGAGTGGGAACCAACACCGACGCTGACGGGAGATATTCCCTGGCCAATGTCGCTTCCGACGCTGTACTTGTATTCAGCTACGTCGGTTATAAGACACAGGAGATACCTGTTGCAGGCAGGACTGTGATCAATGTCGAGATGGTAACTGATGCACTTGCTCTTGACGAAGTCATTGTTGTTGCCTACGGTACATCAACGAAAGGGACCTTCACCGGTGCTGCCAGTGTGGTCAAGGCTGACGCCATCAAGGATGTGCCGACGCTTTCTTTTGAGAACGCCCTTGGAGGCAAGATAGCGGGCCTACAGATAACAACATTGTCAGGTCAGGCAGGTTCAACCTCTTCAATCAGGGTACGTGGGGTAGGTTCGATGAATGCCTCAAACGAGCCTCTGTATGTGGTTGACGGTGTGCCTGTAGTATCCGGTAACGTATCTCAGATGGGCATCTACACCTCAAGTAACGTGATGAGTACCATTAATCCTAATGACATTGAGTCAATCACTGTCCTGAAAGATGCTGCTGCCTCCTCACTCTACGGCTCCAGGGCTGCCAACGGTGTGATTGTCATCACCACAAAGCAGGGCAAAGCAGGCAAGCCTGTCATCAGCTTCAAGGCATCGGTAGGTATGACCCCCACCTTCGCCACTAACAATTTTGAGGCTGCCAGCACTGAACAGCAGGTTGAGTTATATTACGAGAATTTCTGGAATGCAGGCAAACTAGCCGGGCTTACTGACGAGGATGCAAGTGGAGATGCACTTTTCAATCTAACCAAGAGGTTCAAAAAGCACGGTTACACCTTCACTGCTCCCGACAATACTGTCAATTCACTGACCATCGGTGGCGACAGGGCAGGTGAGTTCTATGACTGGGAATCTCAATTATTCCGCACTGCAGTGTTTCAGAATTATGATATTTCTGTCAGCGGTGGGTCGGATGTTTCCAACTACTATACATCATTCTCATATACCAATGATCTTGGCCGCAGCGTGATAAACAAATATGACCGTATCACCGGGAGAATGAATTTCGGTCAGAAGATTGGCAAGCACATTGAGCTGACAACCAATATCAACGTTTCAACAAGTGGAAAAGAGGGATTTAACGATACCCGTGCTCTTGGAAACAACTACTTCCTGCAGAGCCGCAACCTCCTCTGGGGTCTTTACTGGCCTACAGATTATGAAACCGGGGACCCATGGACAGCCAGATACGGAAGCTATGCATACAATCCCGTTTATTACAACAACGAATGGGAGAACTCGTCAAAAACTCAGAGAGTATTGGCAAGTGAGACTATAAACATTAAGATTCTCCCCGAGTTGAACCTCAGGTCGATCTTCTCATTTGACAACACCCAGACCTTTGATCATCTATATTACAGCTCACTTCATTTTAGCGGATCGGGTGTCGGTGGATCGGTCACTGAGAACAGCACGAAGATGAATGAGATAGTCTCATCCACCACCCTCAACTATAACAAGACCTTTGGCGGGGTACATACTGTAGGTGCTCTTGTCGGCTGGGAAGTTGCTTCGAACCAGTCTGATTATATGAGGTCATCCGGCACCAACTTGCCTACCAGCGCACTCCATACTGTAGCAACCGCAGGTAAGCTTGATGCAAACGCATATTACTGGGGTAACACGATGGCTTCAATGTTGTCACGCTTGGAATATAACTATGACAACAGGTATTATGTCTCAGCTTCATACCGTCGTGATGGATCCTCAAAGTTAGGCCCTGAATCCCGCTGGGGAGATTTCTGGTCAGTAGCCGGTTCCTGGAGGATTGACAGGGAGGCCTTTATGGCTAGTATCCCGCAGATAAGCAGCCTGAAACTCAGGGCTTCGTACGGTATCAACGGAACGCTCCCGACAGCCGATTATGGCTGGCGTTCGCTGACGAGCTATTCAAGCAAGTATATGGAGCAGCCGGGCGGTGGAGTGAGCACTATTGCAGATGCCAACCTGTCATGGGAAACCAGCTATACATCAAACATTGCTCTTGAGTTTGGTCTGTTTGATCAGAGGCTGTCAGGTTCCATTGAATATTTTAACAGGGATTCGAAGAACCTCCTTCAGGATGTTCGTATTTCAACTACTACAGGATTCAGTTCCACACTGAAGAATGTGGGGGAGATCAATAATAGGGGTATTGAGTTTGAACTCTATGGTGAGATTCTTAAGAAAGGTGACTTTACCTGGAGCGCAGGACTTACCGCCTCTCATGTGAAATCAACCGTCACCAAGCTTTATGGCGGCCAGGATATAGTCTGGTATGATCCTACAGGTGATGATGACCGCGCCAAGTTCATTTTTAGGGAAGGCGAGTCAACACTGGCAATCTACGGACTTGAATGGGCAGGAGTGGAAGATGCAACAGGACGTAACCTCTGGTTCATCAATAATAGTGATATTACTCCTGACCTGCAGGTTGATGGCCGACCCGCGACGTACGATTATTCAAAGGCCGAAAATGTCATTCTGGGTGACGTCCATCCCAAGCTCTTCGGAGGCTTTAACACTGATCTGGCGTGGAAGGGAATATCACTCTCAATGAATTTCATGTACAAACTGGGAGGATATACATATGATGCTGCCGGCAAAGATTGCAATGACGATGGCTACTACTGGGAGAGGATCATGTCACTTGACGCATATGAAAACAGGTGGACCCCTGAGCATAAGGATGCCATATATCCACAGAGGATAGCTATTGACATGGAAGATGTCAACCAGAAGAGCAGCAGGCATATGCATCCTGCCGACTTTACCAGGCTAAAGAGTATTACCCTGGGATACAATCTGCCTACTGGTTTGCTCCAGAAGGTTAAGTTGGCAAATGCTAGAATATACTTCAACGGTGCCAACCTATGGACAATGGCTGCCTGGAAGGTGTATGACCCTGAGGTGAACGAGTATGGATCACGCGGATGGGAGATGCCAATAGGCAAGACTTATACATTCGGCATAGAAGCTAGTTTCTAATTTTAAAAAGGTACTACAATGAAAAAGATAAATATAATACTTACGGTACTGGGCGTCATGCTGATCACTTCATGTGAGGAATTTCTTGATGTTAAGCCCAGCAACTACGCGGCTTCAGAAACATCCATCACCAATGCTGCTGACGCAAAGGTGGCAATGAACGGTCTGATGCGTAAAATGACCAGTAGCAGTTATTACGGTCGTAATTTTGTCATCTGCGGTGATGCCAAAGGAGGTGATTTTGCAATCGAATCACAGGGCAGGGGCCTTGATTACTATTATTCGTTTAACCACTCTGCCACAAGAAACTCCGGTTCGGGTTTCTGGGAACAGATCTATCACAATATCCTCCAGGCCAACAACCTGATTCAAAACATTCAGAATATGGAGACGGCTGGCAATGGCAACGCAGCGCTGGCTGATTATAAAGCTCAGGCTATGACAGCCAGGGCGCTGATGTATTTTGATCTTGTCAGGTTATACGGCAAGCCCTATAATATGGACAAGGCTTCATTAGGTGTTCCTCTGGTACTTGAACCCCTTGATGCATCAGCCCAGCCTTCGAGGGCAACAGTTGAGGCTGTTTATACTCAGATACTGAAGGATCTCACCGAGGCAGCACCACTGTTGTCAAAGAACAAGGTTAACGGCTTCTTTAATTATTATGCAAATAAAGCCATTGAGGCAAGAGTGAATCTTTTTATGAACAATTATAAGGCTGCCTTTGATGCCGCCGAGGTGGTGATCACCAGCGCCAAATACTCGCTCTATTCAAATACCAGCTGGGTTGGCTCATGGGCAACCGCGTTCGGCTCGGAATCGATCCTTGAGTTTTCTATCTTGCCTGATGAAGCAGACCTGACAACAGGCTCTCTCGGATACTATCTTCTTCCTGCAGCCAAGGTCACCGGAGCAATGGGGTTTTTCATGGCAAGTGATTACTGGATTACTCGCATGTCTGAGGATCCAACCGATGTGCGCTGGGGAATTATGGAGGATGATAAAACCCTCGGGGGCAGGCTTGGCTCAAGTATGAAGTATGTCGGAGGTTCTTCCATGCTAGGTGACAAGGGATCCCGTTCAGCCGTTAACGTCAAGGTCATACGCCTCTCCGAGATGTATCTCCTTGCTGCAGAGGCTGCTCTGGGCCTGCCTACACCTGATAAGGCAAAGGCAGTAACATATTTAAATGAGATCCGCAAACGGTCACCTGGCCTGGCTCCTGCAGAGGAGGCTACAGTAACTGTTGATATGATCATGGATGAGAAGAGTAAGGAGTTTTTTGCTGAAGGATTCAGATTCTTTGATATGATCCGCCTGAACAAGACTATTGAATTCAATGACGAATTCATTGTTCCTGCGGTAGTGATAACTCACCGGACTAAGACCATAAACCGGACCTTCAACAAGATCATACTTCCTATATCACAGGAAGAGCTTGATGCTAACCCGGCTATCGCCAGCCAGCAGAATCCGGGCTACTAGGGTTAATATTTAAAAGTGTTTGAATAATGCAGAGAGCGCCTCACAAGGGCGCTCTCTCTATGAGAGGTCGGAGAACGAAGTAGGAGAAATCCTATCTCGTTTTCCTCCTACTCGATGCATGATATTCTGGACCAGGGTGCTTGCCCTATTATTGCTCAATCCTGGTCCGGGCTGAGCAGATTTACCTTCTTATGTACAAGTATCCGCCGCGTGAGAATCCGTTTTCTGCTTTTATCACATAGAAGTATATGTCGTCTGGCAACGGTTTACCGTTGTAGTCAGTACCGTGCCACAGATTGTCATAATTGAGATTTTCATATACCATTAAGCCTCTTCTGTCGAACACTGTCAGCTCCACTCTCCCTAAAGCCTCTATCCCCTCCAGTTTGAAATTGTCATTCAAATTGTTCATGTCAGGTGTGATCAGTGAAGGGATAACAAGATCCGTGACGGTTATCATTACGTTATCACTTGCAGTGGGACAAATTCCGTTTGATACGGACCACAAAAGCACATTTTCTCCTTCGGAAAGATTGCTTACCCTGGTGGTGGGATTGCTGGGGTCTGCAAACTCTCCTGTCCCTGATTCTACGGACCATGTACCGGTTGAGTTCTCATCCGGTTCAGCAGCGCCGAGAGTAGTAGCAAATATGTAGGTAAGCTCCTGGTCAATACCGGCATCGGCAACAGGAGTTTGTAGTCCTGTGACTGTTACCTGCCCAATGGCTGAGCATCCTCCGGCTATTGTGCCTCTTATATAATATATGCCAGCAGATGCTGTTGACGGAGAGGTGAATGGGACTGTTGCCTGAACGTTCATCCAGTAGGTGAGTATAAGGTTGGGAGTTGAGCCTGCGGTAACGGCTGGTAGAGTAAGGTTAGCCATGCCGGGCGAGCAAACAGGGGCCGGGTTGTGGATA
>CAYQNT010000042.1:0-7539 GCA_964418865.1 uncultured Rikenella sp. | reverse complement strand
GGCACCGGCCCTGGCTGCGGGTTTATTACCACGTTATCCGAGACTGCAGAGGTGCACCCGCCGCTGTTGGTGACGGTGAAGTTATATGAGCCCGGGTTGAGGCCATGGACGGTTGTAGATGTGCCTGTAGCAGTGATGATGACGCTTCCCGGAAAACGTGTAAGTGTCCAGCTACCCTGGGCAGGCAGTCCGCTGATGACGACACTGCCTGTTGGCAAGTCACAGGTTGGATGGGTTATTGCACCGGCAACCGGAGGTGTGGGCGTTGCAGGCTGCAGATTAATGGTCACGGTTGATGATGGTGCTGAAGTGCATCCGTCAGCATTGGTTACCGCGAAGGTGAAAACTCCGGACGCAAGCCCGGTAACTGTTGTGCTGATGCCTGTGCCTACATAAGTTATGCCTCCAGGTTGACGCGTGAGAGTCCATGAGCCCGAGGCAGGTAACCCGGTTAAAAGCACGCTCCCGGTTGAGACATTGCATGAAGGCTGGGTAATAGTTTCCGCTACGGGTGGTGTAGCCATATCCGGACCAGCAATGATGACAACCCCTGCCGACGGGCCTGAGATGCATCCTGATTCGTTAGTGACCGTGAAAGAATAGGTTCCTGCAGGAATGCCGGTTATCACTGTGCTGGTCCCTGTGCCTGTCGTGACTACTGCACCTGGATTTCGTGTGACGTTCCACTGCCCGCTGGCAGGGAGCCCTGAGAGCTGAACAGAACCGGTAGGGGAGCTGCATGACGGATGGGTAATGGTTCCCGGAACAGGGGGTGATGGTACCAGGGGCGGTACGTTTATCACCGCATTGGGGGAGGCGGCAGAGGTGCAGCCGGAGGCATTGGTGACAGTGAAATAATATGTTCCGGTTGTCAGTCCGCCAATTGTAATGCTGGTTCCGCTACCCTGGTGGGGTACCGCTCCGGGGTAGGTTAAGAGAGTCCAGTTTCCTGCCGCCGGCAGTCCGCTGATAGAGACGCTGCCGGTGGATGTGTTGCACGTAGGCTGAATGATTGACTCAATCACCGGCGCGGCAGGAGAGTCTGGAGCGGGAGTAATGACCACCTCTTTGGATGGCGCAGAGGCACAGCCGCTCTGATTGGTAACAGCAAAGCTCCAGGTACCGGGCTCCAACCCGGTTACCCTGTAGGTTGAACCGGTTCCGGTAATCGTCTCCCCTCCAGGGATACGTGTAAGAGTCCATATGCCGGTTTTGGGAAGGTCTTCAAGCTCAACACTGCCTGTAGGGATCTGGCATGATGGCTGGGTGATCCTGCCTACCTTCGGGGGGTCGGGATTGACGCAGGCAATTTTTATTATATAGTCTTCCACCTCTCCTCCTGAAGCGCTTCCTGTTGGGGAATTAAGGCTTGGCCCCAGCCTGAACCGGGCAAAGGTGGGTCTGGAACCTATGGCCTCCGATGGTACGACGATATCCAGGTTGTATGTGCCGGAGAGGTTTCTTCTTACATTGGATGCGATTCTTTCACCTGCGTCGTTGAAGTCACCGTCGCCGTTCCAGTCGATCCATGCGTTCAGGTAAACATTTGACAGAAAGGAGGTGACCACTATATATCTTATCGAAGCTTTATCTCCCTGTCTCAGTTCAGATATCTCCACGCCATCCTCATCATCGATGCCGTTAAGGTCATCACCGTTAGCCTCATCTGAGTACTGGCTCATGAGTTCACCGTCAGGCATAGTGCCGAGATACTGTCGTGAGTTTATGACATGGCCTGCTGATCCGTAACTTTCCGGAGCATCGCCATAATCATTTGTGTAGGCCTGTAAAAAAGATGCCTCCGAAAGGAGAACGTCCTTCAAACCGTACAAATGACGGCTTGTGTCATTGCTTGCAGGGAGGATGAATGCAAACAGCAGAGGCAATGAGAGAAAAAATATTCTGAAGGTTTTGATTCTTTCCATGCTTTATCTATTATCGGGCTAGGCTGTAATTTGAAATACAGTGTAAAAGCTACAATTTATGGACCATAGTAATCAAATGCAATTAAAATTTGACAGCCCGGAATCTCAAATTTAAGTCATTGCCGTCGCCCTCCGTCATTTTTTGGCTTTCAGTGAATCCGGTAACTGCTTTTTAGCAAAAACTTCAATTTGACGAACTAATGCAATTAGTTGATAAATAAACATATAAAAAGAGCTATTGTTCTACAGTAAAATAAATTTGATTTTTCAATCTGCATTTAATAATTTTAACACTCGGATTCATCACGGTTTATAAAAAACATGATAATTTCATTACGGTAATCAATTATTAACAGGGAGTAAACATGAAAGAGAGTATGAAAGAGTGTTCCCCATCATCAGGGGCTGTATATGGCCTGGGGCTTATTGGCGCTGCCATCTATTTCATTTCAGGTGCTACGGGATTCTGGATGGGTGTTCTTGGATTCCTGAAAGCTATTGTCTGGCCAGTATTTCTTGTACTGGCGGCGTTTAAAAGCATGGGAGTATAGATATCTCCCACTAAAAAGGGTTATTCTGCCGGAGGCTCTTTCTGAGGTTCACCGCAGTAGCGGCATATTTTGGCGGAGAGTTGTATCATTTCACCGCAATTCAGGCACTCCTTAAGATTATTGACGCCTGACATCAGTCTCTCCTTTTCATCTGATATAATGCCTTGGAACAGGTTAAGTTCGGTGTCAGTAATGAACTTCACCGGCTGTGCTATGCTTCCACCGGCGTACTCAATGACCAGATATCTCTTCTTAAGCTTTATAAGGAGAAAGATTCCTGCAGCCAGAGAGAGAACCGCTATTACCAGCATGATGATTGTTGATTGCATCACCTCTGACAGTAATCCGAGAAGAGCGGCGATGACCGCAAAAATTATGAGGGTTATCCCTGGCAAAGGTTTTGAGACCTCCTTACTTGCTGTTCCGGTGATATCTCGGAGACTGACACTCTTTTTCCCCTGGCTAACCCTGAGTCCGCCGCCATGGATGCGAAGCTGCGACTCATACAGTTTCCCTACCTGGTATACATTTTTATCGGAAATAATAACGGCTGAATCTGACAGATCATCATCAACCAGTAATGATGAAAAATAATCCTGACCCAATATCGCAATGAATTTCTCGTGCTGCGACGCAAAGAGGTTTTTATAGTTATACTTCATTGATACTGTCAGTTAAACTATGGGTCTGTGATGTGCACAGAATCTCCATAGCCTGACCAAATTTCGGGAATAAACCCCATACAATGGGGGTAGAAGCCTCTAAATGAACGATATTTTTGACCAACAATGGAGTGGAGAGGACAAATGGACTTTGTTCTTAGACTACATGTCACGGATACTACTGTCATAATTCGTTTAATATGCCTCACCAGCTGTTTTGGGTGCCTGTAACCAGTACCCGAACAGGCGCAACAGGCTACAGAATGGCGCCAGAAAAAGTTTGAGCCAGTAAGAAGAGACTGTCCGTCTAGCCCTTATTCAAAATGAAATGAGAGTACCCACATCCTTGATTTCATCTTCTCTATTACATCGCAGTACTGCGGATAATCAGGGTGCGGGTCATGAGCCAGAACGTCTCTGATGCCATTCGACATCTTGAGTTCTACTGAGAGTTTTATATGAGTGAGGTGGAATTCGATGCCGGTACCCATTTCATAATAGAGGTCCGGCCTGTTGAGCCGAAGGTAAACAGGTCGCTCCAGCCTGTACTTCTCCTGTGCATAAAAATCATACCGGTAATTCAGCCCTCCTATTATATAAGGCTTTATATTTCGCATTCTCCATCCGTATTTCAGAAGGAGTGGCACCTCAAAGAAGTTTGACTCTAGTTTCTGAGGACTAAAGACAGTATCGTTCAATCTGTCGCTGTGAAAATTTACGCTCCTCTGCCCAAAGGAGAATCCAGGAAGCAGCCTGATGTCAAAAAACTGGTTTAGCCTGAAGTTAATAGCAAGATGAATATTGATTCCGGGATAAGGATTTATTTTACCGGGATAAAGTGAATCAAGAGTTGTAAACTGTTCCGATGGATTGATTCGGAAGGTCATAACGTTTAGTCCAAGGCTATACCCCATGCTAAAGAACTTCTCATCTCCCCAGGGCCCGGCTCCCTTGATAAGATCCTGGCCGGATAAGCTTAAGCCAATCAGGAGTATAATAGCTGTATGACTGAACCTTTTTGTACTTAAATTCATTTCCGTAACCTTCAACAGATTGAGGGTCCAAGTTAATAAAATTGAAACACTCTCATACCAGTATAAGTTCATCAAATTCCTATTATCCTGATATACAAAAATATACATATGCCTCTGTTAAGTAAGTCCATTTCAGACTGGAGACTGTATAAGAGTAATATTTCTTAAATTTAAGGTGAAACAGATAATACAACATTATGGAGATCAATGACCGGATTGAGATAATAAAAGGAGACATTACCACTCTGACAACCGACGCTATTGTGAATGCCGCAAACAGCTCGCTACTAGGCGGGGGTGGTGTTGACGGAGCAATTCACAGGGCAGCGGGGCCGGCCCTTCTGGCTGAATGCAGACAACTTAACGGCTGCCCTGCAGGTAAGGCTAAGATTACAGGAGGTTATAATCTTCCGGCAAAATATGTAATTCATACCGTTGGACCTGTATGGAGAGGAGGAGATAGTGGCGAGTCCAAATTACTGGCTGAATGCTACAGAAACTCCCTGAAGCTGGCAGCCGAACATAAAATCAGATCAATTGCATTTCCTTCAGTCAGCACCGGGGTATACGGCTATCCTGTAGAACTGGCATCAGCCATTGCGCTACGCGAGATAAAGGGCTTCATGGAGGATAACAGCACTGTTGACAGGGTGATTGTTGTTTGTTTTGATGATGAGACTTATTCTGTCTATCAAAAGAATTACAGAGAGATCATCAGCAAAAAGATGCTATGAAACAATATTGATCCGGCAGCTTAAAAAAGTCCGCTGTCAGGGATAGGTATTAATAAGGAGTGCAAATGTGTCCGTAAGACTCTAGTTTGGCTTTGGACATGGAATTGCATACCACCTGCCGCTCGGAAGGATTATGAGGATTTGTACACTCCCAGCAGATTGGAGCAGTTTCACAGGCGGCAAAGCTCAGCATGAAGATGACCAGAAGAATGGCTGAAACCTTTAACATGATTTTTTTCGTCATCGAAAATATCTGTACAAAGTTTTTAAGATCGTGCAAATTTAAGCTAACAACAGACAGAAACAAATACTTGCCTGCCTGAATTTTTGGGGTTACGCAGAAGATATAAACCCTCTGCTGGTCCATCTGCCTGTCTCGCTTTTTAATTTTCCGGGTAATTATTTTAGGTAACTGTATAAGTTTCTGGTTGATTTTATGTTTACTGTATAAGGAAGGTGACATGATCAGAAAAAATACTATTGGCAGGGGGGCATACAGAGTTTTTGCTATCCTGTTACTTACAGCTTCAATGTCCGGGGTATCAGCCCAGACCCGATTAGAAACAGAAGCTTCGCAGGGCAGCGGGGGAGACAGCATAGACTGCCCGGGCAGTATTGCTGCTTACAGATCATTTTATTCAGCCGGAGAGCTCAGCCGGGCCGTTGATATCTGGCGGCAGGTGGCGGTTGGGTGTGCTGCTTCCAGGGAAGACATCTATATTGATGGAGAGGCACTGTATACAGATATGTTCAGAACTTCTGAAGAACAGGCATACATTGACACAGTTATTCTGATATTAGATCAGCGCACCCTCTATTTCGGCAACAAACCGTCGAATGAACTTCACAAAGCCTCTCTGCTGTCTGATCTCGCGGGTGATGATCCGTACTGCATTGAGCTGGCATATAATATACTCAGGGATGTGGCAGACAGTTATCCGGGTCAGATGGATTGCAGCTATTATATGATGATGGCGACGGCAGCTGCCAGTTTATATGTGATGGAAATAATTGACCCCGGAGAGCTGGAGGCAGCCTGTGTTATATCTATCGGGGCAATTGATTCTTACCTGGATAGTAATCGCGGTGACTCAGAATGTGCCGAAAATCTCGAAAACCTGGAAACCTACTTCAGCTCTTGTGGTGTCATGAAATGCAGCAGCATTGAAAAACTCTACTCGCATAAGGTTGAGAGTAACTTCCGGGATACTGCGCTGGTCAGCAAGGTGTTTACAATGCTCAGAGAGACAGGGTGCTCAGAATCTGACTTTTATTATAATCTGGCTGTCAAGATGTTTGCAAATGACCGCTCTGCGCGAAATGCGGTCAGGCTTGCTGAGCTGAATGTGACCCGCAGCAATATTGAAAAGGCCGTTTCCTACTTTACCGAGGCCTATAATCGTGATACCAACAGGCTTGTCAGGTCCGAGGTCGTCACCAGGGTTGCCGCCATGGAGCTCCTGCAGGGCAAAAGAGAAGAGGCAAGGAGCCGGGCAGAGCATGCCTGGCAGTTGAATGACAAGAATGCGGCAGCACTGCTGATCCTTGCTGACTGTTACGCAGGTGCTGACCTGGGGAATCCATTTGACAACCACTCAGCCTACTGGGTGGCGGTTGACTATCTCAGGACAGCCAAAGAGATTGATCCCTCCCTCACTAAAATAGCAGATGAAAAAATCAGAGCCTGGTCACTGCTCTTTCCTACAAAGGAGGAGTGCTACTACAGGAAAATTCTTGATGAAGGAGAGATGTACAGGGTAGGGGGTTGGATAAATGAAGTGACCAGAATAAGGTTCAGAAGGGAATAACTCCATGATCAGCAATAGCTTTTCGCCGGATGCGAAGAGCTTAAATCTGCTGCAACGCACATATTTTCGGGCGCTGCAGCAGACTCGGGTGTTATGATTAAAGATGTTTTTCGGGATACATTTCATTCCACCGCTCAGGCTGGTCTTTAAGTTTCTTATCGAACCAGGCCATGATTGTGTTATGCCATTCAATACGCTTTTTATAATCTAAAATATGATGGTTCTCGCCATTAATGAGTACCATCTCCACATCTTTTCCCAGTATTTTTAATGCAGCATAAAACTGAAGGCTTTCGCCTACGGGCACGTTGGTGTCAGCAGTTCCGTGCAGAAGCAGTATTGAGTTTTGAAACTTATCAGCACGGAACAGGGGACTGTTTTCCACATAGACATCACGGCGGTTCCATGGGTAGCTCTCTTTTGCGGCGCCGGTACTATATGAGTATCCCCAATAGCCCTCGCCCCAGTAACTGGTAATGTCACTAATGCCTGCATGAGATATAGCGGTCTTGAAGATATCAGTGCGCGTCTGCAGCATCATGGTTGTATATCCGCCATATGAAGCCCCGATGCACGCAACATTCTCAGCGTCAGCAGTCGGATGTGCTTTCAGGAACTGCTTTGTTCCGTCAATGATATCATCAATGGCGTCTCGTCCCCAGCCGTTGACATGCAATGCTGAAAAATCCTGCCCAAATCCTGTTGAGCCACTCGGCTGTAACACATAGACAATATAACCGCTAGCCGCCCATGTGTTTTTTGGGTAGCGACCTCCGAAAGAACGACTTGTGGGCGATGTGCCACCATAGTAATTCACAATGACAG
>CAYQNT010000041.1:7091-21916 GCA_964418865.1 uncultured Rikenella sp. | reverse complement strand
TATCGTTGCCTGGAACGGCCTGGCTGAGCTGTCATCGAAGTACCTCATGAAGGGTAAGGAGATATGCATTGAGGGGCGTATAAACTACCGTTCATACAATGACAAGAATGGGATACAGAAGAATGTCACTGAGATAGTGGCATCGGAAATGCTTCTGCTCAGCTCAGGGGGAAAGACAAAAGAGTTCAGTGACAGTGACAGCATGGAGCTCAGTGGTCAGGAGACCGGTCATGCTGATGATCTGACTGTTGCCGGCGAGTCTCTCCTTCGGAGCGGGAAGGCAAAAAGCAAAGTATCGTAAGGTAGGTGGAGAATGAATTGTTCGAAACCGTTGTCTCGCTGTCAGGGGGCTGTCTTAAATGTAAAAGGCAGCCTCTTGCTTCAGTCTTCAGTCTCCAGTCTTCAGTCTCCAGTTCTCAGTTTTCTACTGCCGACTGCCGACTGCCGACTGCTGACTTGCTCCCTGCTCCTTGCTCCTTGCTCCTTGCCGCATGCTGACCGCTGGCTGCTGACTGCTGACTGCCGACTGCTGACTGCCGACTGCTGACTGCCGACTGTTTATTGCCGACTGCCGACTGCCGACTACCTTAGAGCTGCGTCTCTGCCAGCATGCAAGGCCATAAGGTTAAGGCCGACGATCTCCTCCCCTTTTCTGTCAAACAGTTTCCTTACCGCGTTCTCAATCGCCTCAAACGGCATGGATATAAAGCTGGAGGCCGCCCCGAGAATGACCATGTTACCTGATCTTGAAGAGCCGAGATCCTTTGCTATTTTGTCAGCGTCAATCACTATGGTGTTGCCCGTTCTCTCCAGTTCAGCTATTACCTCCACCGGTGGCGGATAATTTGTGATATTGACAAACGGCACTGAGTTGGTAACTATCCATCCGTCAGGCGAAAGCCATGGAAGGTAGCGCAATGCCTCCATTGGCTCAACGCTGATTATCAGGTCTACCTTGCCCTGGGGGATGAGGTCGGAGTGTATCTCCCTGTCAGAGAGTCGCAGATGCGACTGTACATCACCCCCCCTCTGGCTCATGCCATGTAATTCAGCCTGTTTCAGAAACAGGTTCTGCTCAACAGCTGCAAGTCCTATCGTGGCTGCAATAGTGAGGATCCCTTGTCCTCCTACACCTGCAAGTATTATATCACATTTTATCATATAATAATTTATTTCAATGGTATGATGAACTCCAAAGGGCTCGCTGTAGGCAACCCTTCATGTTGCCGGATTATATTCATAAGTGCTTCTGTATGTCCAAACTTGTGGGCTTGACAGGCGCTTGCATGAGCAATCAACCACGTAATGTCCATCTTATTAGCTGGTTTTATTTTTCACTGACGTTTCGGCCTTTTTGCTTTTTAAGGCGGTCTGTATACATTCCCTCCTTGCCAGAATGACTGAAAGTCCCTGATATGTCAGTTCTTCGCGTATCACTCTCTTGTTCTCCTCATGATTCTTCTTCAGTGGCACAATCACTTTCAGGTGATCACTGCTCACTCCGAGACCGAGACAGATGTTTTCCAGCCTGTCAGTGGCCTGCGATTTCTGTCCGCCTGTCATGCCGGTAGTTGAATTATCGGAGATAATCACTGTAACAGGGGAGTCTTTGATAACCGCATCAAGCAGTCCGGTCATGCCGGAGTGGGTAAAGGTAGAGTCGCCAATGACCGCCACGGCAGGAAAGAGCCCTGCATCAGCAGCTCCTACCGCCATTGTCACGGAAGCCCCCATGTCAACACATGAGTTAACCATGTTATAAGGTGGCAGAGCGCCAAGCGTGTAGCATCCTATATCTGCGAAAACGCGTCCGGGACTGAACTCACCCATCACCTCAAGCAGCGCTGCATAAACGTCAGCATGACCACATCCCTTGCAGAATGACGGTGGCCTTGGCTGGACGACTGATGGAGCCTCGCGTACCTTTACCGCCGTGAGGCCGAGAGCGGAGGAGACGATTGTCGGGGTCAGCTCACCGTCACGCGGCACCGTACCGTCAAGACGCCCCAGAACCTTCACATCCCTGTCAAGGAGTCCACGCAGTTGCTCCTCTATGAGAGGATAACCCTCCTCCAGAACAAGCACACGGTCACACCGGTCAACAAGCATGGCGACGGTCTCACTGTTCAGAGGATAAGCAGCTACCGACAGTAGATGGTAATCATCAATGCTTTCTGCCACATTCTCCATAACATAGTTATAGGCAATACCGCATGTTAGTATCCCCAGGCCCCTGCCCTTTCCCTTTGTCAGTCTGTTATACCCTTCAAGCAAAGGGTCAATGCGTAGTTTTTCATACTCAAGCGTAAGGGCCCTGTACTGTTTCCTGGCAATGGCAGGAAGAAGTACAAACTGCCGGGGGTTGGAAGGAAGAATGATACTGTTCTGCTTCCTCTTCTGCCGGCGCACTACAGCCGCACGTGAATGGGCCAGCCTGGTAGTGATGCGCAGGAGTATCGGCAGCCTGTATTTCTCAGAGAGATCAAAAGCATCAAAGATCATATCATAAGCTTCCTGCTGGTTCCTCGGTTCAAGAACAGGAACCATAGCAAACTTACCGTAGAAACGTGAATCCTGCTCATTCTGCGAAGAGTGCATTGACGGATCATCAGCAGCTACAACAATAAGGCCTCCGTTTACCCCAGTGACAGCTGAATTAATGAATACATCAGCAGCAACATTAAGCCCCACATGCTTCATAGCTACCATAGCCCTCTTACCGGTATATGACATTCCCAGTGCAGCCTCCATGGCAGTCTTCTCATTTGATGACCATTGACGGTGGATATTGTCAGAAGCTGCCTGCGGAGAAGCCTGGACATACTCCATTATCTCGGTTGATGGTGTGCCGGGGTAAGCATACATACCACTCATACCTGCATCCAGAGCCGCCTGCGCAATAGCCTCATCACCAAGCAATAACAGTTTTTGCATATTCTTTTAGCTTTTAGTAACCTATAGTCTGATGACAGTAAAGATGATTAAAGTTAAGTTAAAATAAGGAATCAAATGTCATTATTGTTTACTTTACACAAAAGTATCTGTCGTTGAAGAGGTTTTTAGTGATTTGCGTCATACTGTCCATCGCACTTGCGAAGTTAGGCGCGCAGAAGGAAGAGAGCAGGTTCATTCAGATAGATGGACTCACTGGTGACGATATGGGTTATATCGTTCCTGATGTAAGCATCTACTCGAAGCATCTCAGGCGGGGCGCAGCAAGTGATCACAGGGGTATCTTCTCAATAATAAGTGTTCCGGGTGATACTGTCTTCTTCAGCGCTATTGGCTACAAGTCAACTCTTCTGACCATACCCGCCATAGTCACTGGAAATCATTTTACCACAGATGTTATGATGGTTACAGACACCATTATGATAGGTGAAGTGCTTGTGTTGCCATGGAAGACATATTCTGAGTTTAAAAGGGCAGTATTGGAGAACAAACCTGTTGATCCGCTGATGGAGAATATGGAGTACAACCTTGCCCTAATACAGCAACAGATATGGAGCGACATGAGCCCTACCCCCGGGGAGGCATACAGGTTTACCATGCAGCGGATGGCTGACAACCTGTACACGCGGGGACAGAGGCCGGGCGCCAACCTCCTTAATCCTTTCGCCTGGCAGCAATTCGCCAAAGGTCTTAAGAACGGCCTGCTGAAAAACGAGCCCTCAAATTACCCCAAGGGAAAAAAGAGTAAGACGCGCAAGAAAAAAAAGAATGACTGATGGCCTGGTCATCAAGAATAACGTTCCTGATTATTTTTCTGTTACTCATTGTTGCACCCCTCTCTTCACTGTCAGGGCAGGATAGATCAATGCGAGGTTTAGTCACTGACACTGCCGGTATGGCCATCGCCGGCGCAACAGTCTATCTCCCGGCATACAACAAAGGCACTGTTACTGATGGAGAGGGCGCCTTCAGGCTATTGTTTACCCCGGTGACAACTGAGCGGGTCACAATCATATTTTCATGTCTGGGATACCGTGCTGACACAGTCACAATAAGTGCCGGCAAACTGTCTGATATGCTGAAGATAACTCTTGCCGGCGAAACGGTTGAGATAGCTGAGGTCAGCGTAAGAGCTTCAAGACCAGATAACATAACTATAATCAACGTGCCCTCTGTAGCAGGTGCCGTCATCCCTTCGGTGGCAGGAGGCATAGAATCACTTATATCCACCCTGCCGGGCGTAGCCACGTTCAGTGAGCTCAGCTATAGCTACTCGGTCAGGGGAGGCAGCTATGACGAGAATCTGGTATACATAAATGACGTGGAGGTTTACAGACCATATCTCATCAGGTCGGGACAGCAGGAAGGGCTCAGCAGGATCAATCCTGACCTCACCGCTTCAGTGAGCTTCTCGCCGGGAGGTTTCAGCGCCTCATACGGAGACCGTATGTCTTCCGTTCTTGATATAACATACCGTGAGCCGGAAACACGCGAAGGGTCAGTCTCCCTAAGCCTGCTCACATCATCTGTCCATGCAGGTGCGCGTAGCAACAACAACAAGTTATGGTTTCTCGCCGGCGCCAGATACCGTAATAACGCCATTCTCCTTGGCAGCCTTGACACAAAGGGTGAATACAGACCTCGTTTTGCTGATGTTCAGGCCATCGCCGGATACGTTCCGAATGAACACACCAGGCTGACGCTATCTCTCTGGGGCTCATCCAACAAATACACTTTCATCCCTGGCAGCCGGACCACTACATTCGGCACCATTGAGAATGCCTACAGGCTATATGCCTATTTCGAAGGAGGAGAGCAGGACAGGTATAACAACGGTGGCATGGCTGTCACCCTTGATCTCAGACATAGCAACAGGTTTACATCGAAATTCATTATGTCAGCCTATATCGCTGATGAGAATGAGAGTTACGATATCCGGGGCGCATACAGCCTCTCATCTCTTGATAGAACAGAAGGCAGCGAGAACAATCCTGACACCCTCCTTAACGCAGGCGTTGGGAGTTGGCTCTCACATGCACGCAACAGGCTGAGAGCAGGGGCAGCAGGAGTCACCTACAGGGGATCGGTTGCCTCAGGAAGGAACGGCCTGGAGTGGGGCATGACGGCTAAACACCGCAGCTATGACACATTCTGGCATGAGTGGATCAGGGTTGACTCGGCCGGTTACACTCTTAGAGGTGATGCGGAGGGACTGGCACTGACTTCATGGTCTGACGGCAGCAGCAATGTGAACAGCATTACAACCGAAGCCTGGCTGATAAGCAGGGGCAGCTTTTCACTGGCAGGCAGGAAATGGGATCTGAACGCAGGAATAAGATCTTCCTATGACTCATATTTCTCTGAGATGCTTGTCTCTCCAAGGCTGTCACTTAAAGTCAATTTATCTGACCGCCTGTCAGTCTATATGGCTGCTGGAGCATACCACCAGCCGCCAGGCGGACGAGAGATGATGATTGAGAACGAAAACGGATCACCACGGCTGAAAGCGCAGCGCTCATACCATCTCACTGCAGGTGCCCGATATGAGTTTATAGCCTGGGAGAGACCATTCCGATTTACCATGGAAGCCTATGGCAAAAAGTTCGACCGCCTTGTGCCCTACAGCATAGATAATGTCAGGCTCATCTATTACGGAGGTAATATTGCTGAGGGCTACTCGGCAGGACTGGATATGAGAGTCAACGGCGAATTCGTTCCCGGGGTGGAATCGTGGTTCAGCCTATCCCTGATGAGATCAGAGATGAATATTCCCTCCCTCAACTCCGGGTGGTTTCCGGCTCCCTTCGACCAGAGAGTCAATTTTAGTATCTTTTTCCAGGATTACCTTCCGGGACACCCTGATTTCAGGGCTCATATCAACATATCATTCGGTACCGGCATTCCTACCTCCCCTCCCGGCAGGGATCAGTGGGATATATGGTTCAGGATGCCTCCCTACAGGAGGATAGACATAGGGTTCTCAAAAGTGCTTATTGGGGGAGCCAGAATGAATAAAAACTCTTTTCTGAACGAGCTTGTTGCCGGGTTTGAGATATTTAACCTGGCAGACATAAGAAATACTATCTCCTACACCTGGATACAGACAATAAGGAATAGTGAAGGAGAGATGCGCGAATACGCAGTACCCAACTATCTCACAACACGGAGCCTTAATCTTAAACTCACAGCACGATTCTGATGCATAAGAGGTATCATACAGACAATTATTTATAATTTCGTACCCTGATGAACAGGTTCGAGACAATATTTACAGCAGTAATGGCTACAATCATCATACATCTGATTGTGGCAGTGATATTTGTCTCTGTACAGATATCCGCTATGAAACGTGAGATAGCTGCTGAGATCATCCTATCATTTGATAAGGAGTTCCCCGATCCTGCCATGGAGAAGGCCCTTGAGCTGGCAAAGAGTGACCTGTTTCAGGGTGCCACAGCTGAGGATCTGGTCAACATCATCAAGAACCTTGCAGACAAACCTATTGATATTGACCCTAAGGCGTATGAGGATATGGTCAAGGAGGAGCTGATAAAGAGCGGAGTTCTAAACGAAAATAACTTCATCGATGCGCTGAAGACGGCCGAAGAGGCAGGCAGGGAGGAGATAAGCATCCCTGACGAGGATATTAAACCGCAGGTGGCCGAGAAAAAAGAGAAGCCGGATGAGAAGGGAACTTTCAGGGGGCCAACCAGGATCTATTATGATCTTTTCGGCCGGCATCACACGTTCCTTCCCATACCTATCTACAAGTGTGAGGGAGCTGGTCAGATCACTCTTGCTATTGTCGTTGACCGCAGCGGCAATGTATTGAAAGCCGAACCTGTATCAGGAAAATCAACCACAAAAGACCGCTGCCTCACCGATACAGCTATCGAATATGCTTTCAAAGCCAGATTTAATTCTGATAATAGTGCCCCGGATAAACAGGGTGGAACTCTGACCTTTGTCTTTGTCTCACAGAACTAAGGATACTAGAACAATGTGCCCTGAACAGGGTAATTGTAAGGCATGATAAGCTCAGGCCTGTTGCGGTCAGCACGGATATTTGTGATCAGCGGGCTAATCGTGTGAGCCTCGAGTTTTTCCGAACTGACAGGCTCCATAAGGAATGCCCTTGCTTCACCCGTAATGCCCTCCTTCAGCCAGAGCCTCTCCACGGTGGCGGGCAGTATTACCGGCATACGTTTTTTGGTGTTGTGGATCTCCGCCATCAACTCATTAGCGCGTGTCGTAACTACAGAGAAGGTATTAATGGTGACCCCTCCCGGCAGCGTACAGGAGTCCCATATCCCGGCCAGTGAAAATATCTCCTCTCCGCTGAGAGTAATATACCAGGGTATCTTCCTTCCTCCCACGTGCTGCCATTCAAAGAATCCTTTCACCGGAACCAGACAGCGACGGGTAGCAAACGATTCCCTGAAAGCCGGCTTAGTATTAATTGTTTCCGAGCGGGCATTGAAGGTCTTCATCATTATGTCATTCGCCTCACCCTCTTCAGTAACCCAGAAAGGTATCAAACCCCACCTGAAGAGCCTGATGCCCTCTTGCTCACCTGAGCATACAACGGGCATGTATGGCAGACTGTAGGCATGATAATAGTAACTCGGACGGTAATTATCACGGTCAATGAGCTCAGAGCCATAACGCTCTTCAAGCTCTTCCTTAAATATGTTCACATTAACTGTAAAGCACACCTCTATGACTCCTAACCATCTGTGTTTAAGGCCTCGCCATTATACCCCTCGACCGTAACTAATCTAATTTTTAATGGTCGGTTTGAACTCCATACTGGCCTTTTCAAGGACGTTTGTGGATATTCGCAAACTGGCTTGTTTCATATGAGAATTGAAGGGTAACGGTAATGAATAGGCGAATAGATCCTCCGCTGGCCATTCTTTTACCCTCAGGAGAAACTTTGCCATCATCCGATCAATATCTGAAGTCAGCTCCGGACCGTTCCATGCGCTGCTATTCATCAATACAACCCATGATGTGCCGTCAGGTAATCGCTTCATCATGGCCGTAGTCCCTGAGAAAGAGCCTGTACGCCACCATGCTCCGTTGATGGTGGTGGCCCTCCATCCAACTGGTGCAAATCCGTTGTAGACATCTGTCATGAATTCAATGCTCTCAGGAGATAGGATATCCTTTGGATTGTCAAATCCGTCGACTGCCAGAAGCAGGCGTATCAGGTCGGGAGCGGTGGCCACCCATCCTCCGGCGGCACCAAGTGCCTCAATATCATTACCTCCCCTGCTTGCCGGCAACATCTCACCTGTGCCATATACTGAAGGTTTTGGTGTGGCATTTTCAACCTCATAATAGGAGACCTCAAGCGGCAGAGCATCTCCCGGGAGATTATGGCCTAAAGCCATATCATAAATGCCAATCGGTTCCAGAATCTCTTTTATACAGTAGGTCTCATAATCCATACCGCTAGCCTTTTCAATCACCATCCCCAGTATGCTGTAGCCGAGATTGCAGTACGACTGACCTGTTCCGGGCTTGAAATGGAGATTTTTACTGAGAGCAAACCTGGTTATTGTTTTGATATCAATAGGCAAAGGCACACCAAGCGTGCGCGCTATCACTTCCGGCATGAACATCTGGTCACCATAACGCTGTGACCAGCCCCCCTCATGTGCCAGCAGGTGACCTACAGTAATATCATTTACACGACGATCTTTGGGATTTGCAAACAGCGTGTCATCCAGAATGCCATCCGGTCCGAAGACATGGTCATAGACCGAGAGCTTCCCCTCCTCCTGCAACCTCATCACAGCCACAGCAGTTACCAGCTTAGAGACGCTGGCCACGCGGAAGCGGTGATAGGGCTCCACGGCAATTGAATCTGACAGTGAGGCATAACCGAAACCACGGGCATATAATAGTTTCCCATCCCTGGCAACCGCAACGGACGTACCCTTTATATCCCAACTCTTCATGAACCCTTCCACACCCTTCTCAGCAGTTTCAAACAAACTGATGTCAGTGAGAGTATTGTCAATGCGAACATGAGCCGGGACAAAAAAGCCGTCAATCATAACAATGCGCTCAGTTCCTACTTTGGGTACAAACAGGAACATGAGAATAAACGCTGCAATAAGAACTTGTATAAATTTGGATGGTAACCTCATAATTAAGTCTCTTCTCTATAAACGGTGTAAAACTAAAATATTATCTTACGGTATCCCAATACCAGTAAGCATTTTCTTAACTATCAAAAAAAAATATGAACAATCATTGGTCCAATCAGAAACAGAGACTATTTTTGTAGTATGTCACTGTCTCTAAAGATATCTGTGATTATGTGCCTGCTGTTCATTTCCGGCATAACGGCGAAGGCACAGATTGACTCCCTCGCGGAAGCCTCTTTTGCCCAAGCCGGATGGCCAGACTCTCTCAAGGTTGACTCTCTCAAGGCTGACTCTCTCAGGCTTGCCTCAGTTGTAAAGCGGCTAGAAGTCATTCTGGAGGAATACAACCAGGAGGTGGTGTACGTTGACACCTCGGAATACTTGACATATATTGCTGATGCCAATGACTTCAACCTTCAGATTGCCTCTTCGATGGGGGCCTGCAATGAGATAATACGGCTTTTCATCAGAGGCGCCAATGTCAACAACTTAGTCGGAAATACAGCTACTCCTCTTCACTATGCAGTCGCCTCCGGTAAAGTAGCAGCGGCAGAGATGCTGCTTCTCCTGAGAGCGAACCCTGACAGTTATGACGTATACGGAAACACGCCGCTAATATCAGCAGTAAGATCCAATAACCTTGAAATTGCGGAAACACTGATAAGGTACGACGCGTCACTTACAGCGCCTGACAGGTTTAATTCAGCACCGCTGCACCATGCTGCAGCCCTGGGGTTATTCTATATTGCAGACTTGCTGCTCTATTATGAATCGCCTACGGAACTGTATGATAATGAAGGCAACACGCCCCTGATGACAGCGGTCAGCTTCGGCTATTTCGATATTGCCGACCTGTTGCTGCAGCATGAAGCTAATCCCAATGCATCCGATAGAAAAGGCTTCACCCCGATAATGTCAGCAGCGCAGAACAATGACACCCTGATGATGAGACTTTTGTTGAACGCAGGCGCAAACCTCTATGCGATGAATGCCGTGGGGTTGGATGCCCTTGGCACTGCAGTGATTGGAGGAAACAAAGATGCAGTCATCTTCCTTCTCAGAAACGGGAACCGATGGGATTACACTGGGCGTACGGAAAGTGACCCTGTGGTACTGGCCAGGACGTATGAACACAAAGAGATATCCCGGCTACTGGCTGATAAGGGCATGGAAAGAAAGAGAGGATTCTCTCCTGACAAATTCATCATGTCAGCCGGCGGCATGTTCACATCCAATTATAATATGATAACAGCTTCCGTCTCTGTCGCCGATCCCGGCTTGCGTTCCGGCATTACACTGGGCACTGCCTTTAATCCGCTCATTCAAAGGGTGTTGATTGATCGTGATGAAGAGACAATATACCAATACAGGGTCACTACATCAGTTATCTATGCCGGTCTCTTCAGGGAATTCCTGTTTAACAAGCCCTACAGCAAGAACAAGTGGAAGATTTTCACAACTCTCTCTGCCGGTTACCGGTTCCATTCACTCTATGAAGGGACGAACGATAAGCCGGAGGACAGATTCTGCATTATACCATCTGCAGAGTTCAGCTGGAGCAGGAAGAACCTTTCAGTCACCCCGGGTTTTACATACCTCAATACTCCATTCTATAAAGTATCACCGGTATGGTTTACACTGAAGGTATCATATGCACTGCTGCAGGGGCCGGAAGGCTTCGCCGGCAAGAAGATAAAACTGTATAAGTATGAGAAGAATTAGCTTTACTCTCTTCATTTTAATGCTGATGTTCTTCTCCTGTGAGGAGGGCTACCTCACTGACTGCAGTGAGTGCAAGGCTGGTGCGCCGGAAAATGCGGGTCTGAAGATCTTAGTCGGCTATCCGCATCATACTGTTCAGAACATGATAGTCACAATTTATGAGGGAGCCATTGAAGACAACATAGTCATTGTCAGATACAATTATGCCGACCTCAATACAGAGCGCCGCGTTGTGGTGGTCCTCTATAAGGATTATTCCGCAACAGCCGAGTTTACCTACAACGGACAGAAATACCTTACCACAGCAGCTGTATGCCCAAAGGTACGCTATGAAAAGAACGCATGCGGCGATCCATGTTACTATGTATATGATAATGTTCTTGACCTGAGGCTCAGGAACGACTAGAATAAACAACAGCCGGACCGCTCAGATCCTGAGCGTCAGGAGAAGCAGGCGCAGCTCGTTCGGGGTCACATCCTCCTGTATCTTTCCGGCATCCGCAACTGATATCCTACCCCTCTCCTCTGAGACAATGATAACCACGGCATCAGTCTGCTCCGTTAATCCTATACCGGCCCTGTGTCTCATGCCGAACCGTGACGGCAGGCCTGTCTTATCCGTGGTTGGCAGAGGACAGCGTGCGGCAAAAATCTTACCGTTCTGTATGAGCACAGCGCCGTCATGAAGAGGTGATCCTTTATAAAAGATTGTTTTAAGAAGCTCGTCGGTAACAAGTGCGTTAAGCAGCTCGCCCCCGTCTGAATAGATGTCTAGCAGGCTGGTCCTTCCCACCGCTATCAGAGCACCGGTGCGCGACTGCGCCATCGACTCTACAGCATGTACTATCTCCTCGACAATCTGATTGGTTGTCTGATCCACTGCTCCTGAAGGAAAATACCTGTCAAAAGTGAATCGGTTGCGGCTCATATACCTGTTCCCTATGGCAAGGAGAAAACGCCTGATCTCCTGCTGAAAGACAATGATCAGTGCAATCACTCCCACACCTATCACCTGTCCGATAATGGCGCTGATAAGCTCCATGTTCAGAGCCTTGACCACCAGCCAGAAAAGATAGACAAAGAATATCCCGAGGAAAATGCTGAATGCTGCCGTACCCCTGATAAGACGATACAACTGGTAGAGAATAAACGCTACCATGAATATATCTATGAGATCCAGAATTGTAAAATCGAGCATACAACAGATTAGAGTGACTGACAAATCTACGAATAATGATCAAATAGCCTGCCTGCAGGATAAATCTTTTCAAACAGGGTTATCACCTCCCGGGCTTCACGCACGTCATGAACCCTCAGTATCGAAGCCCCGTTCATGAGTGCTGTCATATTAAGAGCAGTTGTTCCGGTAAGAGCCTCGTCAGGGGTTATGTTCAGCGTCCTCCATACCATTGACTTACGTGACAAACCAGCCATAACAGGCAGCCCGGCAATACGGAACCCGGATAACCTCCTGAGCATCTCAAAATTATGGTCGGCGGTCTTGCCAAAGCCAAAGCCGGCATCAAGGATTATATCCTTCACTCCTGCCGCCTTCAGCCTGGCCACCCGTTGCCCGAACCAGAAGAGTATGTCAGCAACTACATCATCATAATGCGGATTCTGCTGCATTGTCTCAGGTGTACCCTGCATGTGCATCATTATATACGGCACATTCAGCTTTATTACCAGCGGAAACATACCAATGTCCATCTCTCCGCCGGAAACGTCATTGATAATTGAGACTCCGGCATTAACCACAGCTTCCTCTGCTACAGAGGCACGGTAGGTGTCAACGGAAATCACAGCATCAGGGTACCGGCCCAGGATCAGCTCCGCAGACCTACATATGCGCTCCTTCTCCACATCCTCAGGCACTGCCTGCGCTCCCGGCCGCGTAGAGCAGCCGCCAATATCAAGTATGTCTGCTCCTTCCTCAAGCATCTTCCCGGCAACAGATATAATCTCTTCAGGTGAGGTGAGCCTGCTCCCGGAATAAAATGAGTCTTCCGTGACATTAATTATACCTATGATACGCGGATGTGACAGGTCAAGAAGCTTTCCTTTTGTATTTATAAACATATCACGCTGTTAAGAGCTGATAAAGATAGTCATTGCATCATTATCATACCCACTTCACTGCTCATGTTTAAAAATGAGGATGAGAGCCACTGCCTGACCTTTTAATATTTTTTATCTTTAGCCTTTCAGAGGTCAGACAGACTGGTGCTCTTAATCAACGGATAAATGAAACTGATTGTAATTGAAGGACTCGACGGCGCAGGCAAATCAACCCAGATCTCGCTGCTTAAACAGTGGTTTGCTGAAAGAAAGCTGCAGTGCAGATATATACACTTTCCCCGGACTGATACACCATACTTTGGTGAACTTATTGCCCGTTTCCTGAGAGGTGATCTGGGAGATATTGACAACGTAGATCCATATCTGGTGGCGATGCTGTACGCAGGCGACCGGAAAGATGCTGCTCAAATGATAGAAACATGGCTCAGTGAGAAATACTTCGTTCTCCTAGACCGTTATACATACTCTAACATTGCATATCAGTGCGCCAAGATGCAGACAGAATCAGAGGCAGGGATACTCAAGGAATGGATACTCAAGCTGGAATTTGAACACTTTAACATTCCGAAGCCTGATATCAATATTTTTCTTGATGTACCGTTCAAATTCACAGAGGAAAAACTGAAAAACAAGCGCCATGGCGATGATAGAAAATACCTTATGGGTAACCTTGACATACATGAAAGCAGCCTCGCATTTCAGATGAGAGTGCGCGATGTCTATATCAACGTGGCTGCCCGTGACGAAAGCCTTCAGGTGATACCCTGCTATAATACCGGCGGTGAGATGCTTCAGCCTGATGAAATTTTTAACAGGATACTTGACAATTTAAAAAAGAATAAAATAATCAGATGAAACTCACATGTCTATGCTGGGCAACCGAGCTGGCGAGCTCAGAGAAACTAAACGTAAAACTATATTAATCAGCAACATGTAGGCTCCATCATACCCTTAAGACAATTTATTATATGATGAAATTTTTTACTCAAACCGCCAGAATCCTGACAGGCCTGCTCTTTGTTTTCTCCGGATTTGTTAAAGGAATAGACCCTATGGGTACTGCATTCAAATTCGGAGATTATTTCACTGCCTTCGGGGTGGGTTTTCTTAGTGACACGGCGCTGCCTCTTGCAATTATTCTCTGCCTCGTTGAGTTTGTGACAGGCATGATGCTTCTCTCAGGCTCGATGGTAAAACTTGCTTCATGGATGGCAGCCCTCTTTATGGCATTGTTTACCCCTCTGACACTCATACTGGCGATCTTTAATCCGGTCTCCGACTGCGGATGCTTCGGTGATGCCATCCACCTGACCAACTGGCAGACATTATTTAAAAACGTGATTATTACACTGTTGGTGGTCTTTGTTTTCATTAAGAGAAATGACCGCCGGGGAACTCTTTCAGTCAAGCCAGCCTTAAACTTCACACTGGCCTTCATATTCCTGTTCCTGCTCTTTATGAGGTATAACCTGGCCTATCTGCCGGTAATAGATTTCAGGCCATACAAAGTGGGAACAAACCTGACAGAAGCTATGACAGTGCCTCCTGATGCCGAGCATGACAAATATGACATCCGGTTCATCTATGAAAAGGATGGTATCCAAAAGGAGTTTACACTTGATGATTATCCGGCTAATGATACTTCATGGAAATTCATTGATCAGAAATCAGTGCTTATCCATAAGGGATATGTGCCGCCAATTCATGACTTTACGCTTATGTCCGATCAGGGAGTTGACATGACTGATCATGTAACCGGACTGCAGGGTGATGTTTTGCTCATGGTAGCCCGGCGACTTGAGGATGCGGACAGGAAGGGTCTGGTCATGGGCTATGAACTTGGCATTGAGCTTCAGAAGAGGGATGCAGAGTTCTTCATCATTACGTCTACCACCCCGGAGGAGGCCAATGGCT
>CAYQNT010000041.1:0-7081 GCA_964418865.1 uncultured Rikenella sp. | reverse complement strand
AGGTAACGCTTAAAACAATAATCAGATCAAACCCCGGTTTTGTTCTTCTTCATAACGGTACCATAACCGCAAAATGGTCATATCATAACCTTCCACCCAGGCAGGCCTTCACCGGTGACCTGAATGCACTTGCCCTAAGCAGTCATATGGCCGCAAGGAACAAGCTGGTAACCATAATCGCCCTCCTGACAGTGCTTTTGGCCATCACCCTTACCCTTCCTCTAAGGCCTGTAGTCATTAAATCAAATAAGAGCAATCAACTTTAAAAAATAAACACTACGATGAGAAAGAAAATAGTAGCAGGGAACTGGAAAATGAACATGGAATTAAGCGAGGGAGTAACTCTTGCCACTGGCATAAATGAGTATTTCATGGCTGAACCGCTTAAGCTCAAGGAAGTTATTCTTTGTGTTCCTTACATACACCTGAGTATTGTCAGCTCACTGCTGAAGGCACCCGGGCTGACTGTTGGTGCGCAGAACTGCAATGACCATAAGTCAGGTGCTTATACCGGTGAAGTGTCGGCAGCAATGATCAAAAGTACGGGAGCGTCAAGTGTTATCATCGGGCACTCGGAACGTCGATCTTACTATGCTGAGGATGATACTCTCCTGGCTGCCAAGACTGCCGAAGCACTCCGTAATAGTCTGCAAGTAGTATTCTGTTGCGGTGAAGTGCTATCAGAGAGAGAGGGTAAAATCCATTTTGACGTTGTGAAGAGACAGCTTGAAAAGGGTCTCTTCGTTCTTCCTGAAGAAGAATTCCGGAAATGCATCATCGCCTATGAACCCGTATGGGCTATCGGTACCGGTGTCACGGCTACACCGGCACAGGCACAGGAGATGCATCACTTTATACGTGAGCTCGTGAAAAGCCGTTATGGCAAAGTGACAGCTGAAGATACCACCATACTCTACGGTGGAAGCTGCAAAGCGTCAAATGCAGCGGAGCTCTTCGCTAACCATGACGTTGACGGCGGCCTAATCGGAGGAGCCTCACTGGTGAAAGAGGAGTTTTGTAATATTATCAAGGCACTCTGATAAAAGCATGAAGAAGATCATCCTCATTATTCTGGCAGCATCAACCCTGTCTGCTTCATTGTCAGCACAGGTTCCCAATCAGTTCACCGGTGAAACGGCAACATTTACTGCTGAACTGACAGCATTCATGGGAACCCTTGTCAGCAAGCCGGCAAAAGCTGAGATTGATCTCTTCAATTCATTGTATGACAGTACCATTTACTCATCCGATGTCAAAGACAGGATAATAAACGTGGCCAGCCAGCTGAGAAGTCGCAGGCTTAGCCAGGTTCCCGGATTTATTTTTTATGCACGGACGCTGACCGATTTCATTGAAACCGGACAGAAGAATGATGAGATCGCCGCCTGGCTCGCCGGGTTGAGCGAGATGGCCTTCGATCCGCGCTTCACCAATGCCTCTGTTGAGAAATTCATTGAGGTGACAGGACTGCTTCTGGTCGCTAACACGATCTATACGGCAGGCTCAGTAAGGTGGAAGACGATAGATGGCACTGTAGCTTTTGAAAAGGATACGGTGCTGAAAATAGATATCAGGACTGTCACCCTCACCGCCTACCTGGGTAAAGACAGCACCAATATATATGATTTCTCCGGCACCTATTACCCCGATCTTTTTCTGCTGCACTGCCACAGTGGAAAGGTGACATGGGAGAAGGCGGGATATGACCCTTCGACAGTCTTCGCCATAATATCGGACTTTGACATAGATGTAACAAAGAGCGAATTTACATGTGACTCCTCCCTGTTGACACATCCGACCTATTTCAAAGAGCCGGTTGCAGGAAAACTCACTGACAGGGCGGTGTCAATCATTTCACCCGAAAAGGCTACCATGCCGCGCTTTGAGACATACGAAAACAGGTTCTTTATTGAGGATATCTATAAAGATGTAGACTATGAAGGAGGCCTTACCCTTGAAGGAGCTATAGTACGGGGCACAGGCACCAACTGGTTTCCTGCAGGAATTAAGCTATACAGGAATGACACCCTCGCAATCAGCCTGTCATCAAATAACTTCGTGCTTTCACAGAAGTCAATAGGCAGTAATGAAGCCTCCTCAACGCTTTACCTTGGGTCTGATTCGGTCTTTCATACCAATCTGGGGTTTACCTATAATACCGACACGAGAGAGGTTAGCCTGTTCCGCACAACAAACCCCTTTTCACGAAGCCCATATTTTGATTCCTTTCATAATATGGACCTATACTTTGAGCATCTGTCATGGGATATGGACAAGCCGTTCATTATCATGTCACGGACAAGAGGGTCATCAATAGGAGCTGCCAGGTTTGAATCTGTCTCTTTCTATAACGAAGCGAACTTCTTCAAGCTCATGAGACTTGATGACGTCCATCCACTTTATCGCGTCAGAGATTATGCCAAAGCCTACGGCTCCGATGTCTTCCCGCTGGATGGATTTGCCAAATGGATGCGCATGCCTCTCGAACAGGCGACAGCCATGTGCATTGAACTGGCCAAAAATGGATTCCTCTTCTATGATCGGAACTATAACGAGGTGACCATTAAACCGAAAGTCGATGACTATATCGCCTCTTTTGCCAAGAAGAAAGACTATGATGCCATTACTATTTATAGTGAGACCAAAGACCAGCAGGAGAATGCCATTCTTGATCTGAAAAATTTTGATCTCAATATATGGGGAGTAAGGGCTGTTTCATTAAGCGACTCGCAGAATGTTGCATTAAGACCTTACGGCGGACACCTGGTTGTGGGGAAAAACAGATCAATATCATTTGACGGTGTGGTGCAAGCTGGTCTGTTTACCATTTATGGCAAAGAGTTTTCATTCAATTATGACAGTTTTAACCTAAGCCTTGAAAAAATAGACTCAATAAAGATTGCTGTTGAGACCGAGGAGAGAAATGCATTCGGCAAGCCGATCATAAGGAAAATCGATAATATGATCGAGATGGCATCTGCAAAACTGAGTATAGATGACAGAAGCAACAAGTCAGGACTGAAAAGCCTGAAACAATATCCGATCATCAACTCCACAACAGACTCCTACATTTTCTACGATGAGATCACTAACCTTGACGGATTATATCCGAAAGAGAATTTCTATTTCAAGCTTGACCCCTTTACCTATGCAAACATAGATCATTACACAAATACTGACATGGCTTTTGCAGGTGAGTTCGTCGGCGGCGGAGTAATAGAGCCTATGAGACAGACACTTACCGTACAAGCCGACACATCGCTGGGATTCTCAATGGTTATCCCGACGGAAGGCATACCTATATACGGCGGCCGAGGCAAGCTTTACAATCATCTCAGCATGAGTAATTCAGGGCTCGTAGGCAGCGGTAGCATTGATCATGTGACAGCTACCGCAGTATCTGACACATTTCGTTTTTTTCCTGATTATATGTTCACAAGGGCAAAGACCTTCAACATGAAGCCTGACACATTGAACAGGTTCCCCGTACTGCAATCAGAAGAGGTAGACATACAGTGGACTATCGATAAGGACGAGTTGTATGCAGTAAACAGAAAGGGCAAAGACTTCCGTATGTTTGCCAACGGCACAACCATGGATGGAACGCTGATACTCAAGCCTGACATACTTAAAGGCATGGGAGAGTTAAATATGGGCGATGCGCGGATCACCTCGGAAACATTCTCTTTTGGATCAGTCACTGTTAATGCTGACACATCAGACTATTACCTTAAAGCCCTGCGAGGCAATGGTTATGGGTTTGTAGCCAGCAACGCCAACACACACGTAGATTTCTCACAACAACGAACCTCCTTCAGCCTGAATACCGATTCGTCAATTGTGGTCTTCCCGGAGATAGAATACATCTCTAGGATGACTAACTTCTCATATGACATGAATGCAAAGGTGCTGGACATGTCACAGAAAGGCAGGGAGGAGATCCCGCTGATGACACCTGAGCAGCTCCTGATGGTACCGCCGGGGAAGAAAGAGAAGCCTACCTTCCTGTCAACAAATAATATGAGGGATACTGTGAAATTTCAGTCCGGAACCGCCTCTTATTTCCTCCAGGATGAGTATGTCATGGCACGGGATGTCAACTACATACCTGTTGCCGATGCCCTTATCCAGCCGGGCAAGGGGGTCATTTACATTACCAGGGGAGCCAAAATCAGAGAGACAGACAGCGCCCTGGTGGCAATAAACAACAAACACCTGATCCATTCAGCCAGGATAAATATTGAGAGCAGTGCCAGCTATTCCGGCTCAGGGAAATATGACTATGTTGATGAAACCGGGAACAGCCAGATTATTCAATTCCCAATGATAAGAGTTGACACTATGGTTACAAAAGCCCAGGGATATATACCTGATAAACAACTCTTCACCTTAAGCCCGGCCTTTACATTCGCCGGTGACGTGTTGCTTCGTGCCGCCAATGACCATATGACATTCACCGGGGCTGCCGGCATTGTGACTAACTGTGACAATATAAACAACAGGCCTGTCAGATTCAGTGCTGCAATAGACCCGAAGAATGTGCTGATACCCGTAAATGACAAGCCAAGAGACATTAATGACAACATGCTGTTTTCAGGCACATTCATAACCCTTGACTCAGCAGGTGTTTATGGCACATTCCTCTCTGAGAGGAGGACATGGAGTGATAATCCTTTGCTCAATGCGCAGGGTTATCTTTTCCACGACAAGGGGTCGGGAAAATATCGCATAGCCTCCCTTGAAAAGCTGTCTGACCTGAAAATGAACGGAAACATGGTGACATTTGACAGGAACATGTGTATTCTGGAAAGTGAAGGAACAATCAGCTTCGGTCTCAATTATGACTTGCTGAAGCTGAAAGGTGCAGGCTCAGTGACACAAAATACCGACTCGTCAAGCGTTAAGATAAAGTCTGTCCTAAGCTTCTCATTCTACTTTAATAATGATGCCCTGAAAGCTATGACTGATGATATAAGGTCAATACCTACACTTAAGGCAGTAAGCCTCTCATCAGACTTCAATGTAAAGGCTATGCGTGACCTGTTGGGTATTGAGGCTGCACGCACCCTTAATGAAGAGCTTCAGCTGTTCGGTGTGGCCCGCTCGCTGCCGAAAGAACTCTCCTCAGAACTACTTCTTAATGATGTGACACTGGTATGGAATCCTTATTCAATGTCATTCATCTCCGAGGGCAGAATAGGTATCGGGTTTATTGGCGGCCAGCCACTGAACATATATGTTGACGGATGGGTGGAACTTCAGCGCAAAAGATCCGGCGACCTGCTTGATATATACCTGAAAGCCAGTGACAATGTATGGTATTGGTTCTCATATGTCAGAGGCATACTGATGAGCTATTCTTCAAACCTCACATATAACGACATACTAAGCAATACAAAGGACAAGGTAAGGAAAGATCCAAATGCAAATTCCAGAGTCAGTTATGAATATATTATCGGAGTACCTGACAGGCTTCAGAGGTTCATCAGAAGAATGGAAGGAACCGGCACTGCCCTGGATGAATTCGATAGTCAGTATTAATCATTTGCTCTGCCCCGCTGCCTGAATTCAATCACATCCATATCGCTAACAGTGTCCCCTTCTATTGTGAAGCGCAGAAGGGTCATAACCTTGTGTATTCCAGTGCGGCCGGCAGCACCCGGATTAATACAGAGCATATTGTATCTCCTGTCATAGATAACCTTGAGAATGTGTGAGTGTCCGCACACGAAGATGTCAGGCTTAAGCTCCCTGATCAGTTCAAGGGCGCGTGACGAATAACGGTCAGGGTAACCTCCTATATGTATTATCAGTACCTTTTTGTTGCCCGCCATGAAGGAGAGATACTCCTTTGTAGCACTCCTGACTTTAAAATCATCAATATTACCCCAGACCGCCCTGAGAGGCTTGAATGCCTCAAGCTCTGTGATGACGTCAATATTACCGGCATCACCGGCATGCCATATTTCATCAACATCCGCAAAATGCTCATAAACAGCCGGGTCAACCCATCCGTGGGTGTCTGACAGTACTCCAATCTTCATTACAGGGAATAATAATAATTACGAACGCTAAAATCAATAAATTTGCGGAAAGAAGTGCCACAATGCAGATTTTTTATTCTACGAATGTTTCGGACGGTAAAGCGCTCTTCAGGAGGGAGGAGTCGGGGCATTGCCTCAGGGTACTCCGTATGCGTAGCGGAGATAGCCTTAGCTTTACTGACGGCAAAGGAAACCTGTACGAGGGTGTGATTTCAGATGATGACCCTACGGGCATGACCGTCACAATAACATCAACAAAGATCAATTGCGGCAGACGCAACTACAGGATACACATTGCAATATCACCATTGAAAAATGACGACCGGCTTGAATGGTTCATTGAGAAAGCCGTTGAGACTGGCGTAGATGAGATCACACCGCTGGTCTGCAGCCGAACAGAGAAAAAAAAAATAAGAAAAGAGAGGCTGGAAAGCCTGATTCTCTCTGCCATGAAGCAGTCAGTTAAATGCTACCTGCCCCAACTGCATGAGCCTCTTTTATTCAGTGAATTCATAAATACTCCATTCACCGGAAAGAGGCTGATTGCCAGCTGTGACCCTGATATTATCCGTAATGCCATAACCTCATCCTTCTGCCGGGGCGATGATGTGCAAATGCTTATCGGGCCGGAAGGCGATTTCACCGGAGACGAACTGACCATGGCCATTAGTGCAGGTTTTTTGCCGGTTCACATCGGCTCAAGCCGCCTCAGGTCAGAGACAGCAGGCGTTGCTGCCTGCTGCTCTGTCTACCTGGCTAATATCTGATATCAGCCGCCAATAAAGAAATCAAAGACTCCACTGATTTTCTTCACAGGCACCTTATAAAACTCTGTGTATTTACACTTGTCACAGACAATAGCGGAGTATTTTGTCGCCTGAAGATCGAAAAGCTGTGTAAAGAGGTTGTGAGCAACCCTTATCTCACTCACTTTGTACCTCTTGCTACTACATTTCGGACACGTGTATTTGATCACCGGTAATTCATTTTTCATCTTTTCTGTCATTTGATTTTTCATTTGTCACACGGATACGTCC
>CAYQNT010000040.1:21362-22270 GCA_964418865.1 uncultured Rikenella sp. | reverse complement strand
CTCTGGAGCTGTCAACCCTTTCGCTAAAATTTGAAGAGAACCTGCTTGCAGAGACAAATGACTTCACCCTTCATCTTACTTCCAAAGATGACCTGGCAGGCCTTCCTGAAGGTGCAGGTGAGGCGGCGGCACACCTGGCAGCAGACAAAGGGATGGCAGGCTGGCTCTTCACCCTGCACGCACCCAGCTATGTGCCCTTCATGCAGTACTCTGACCGTCGTGATCTGAGAGAACATATGTACAGGGCCTATTCACAGCGCTCATTCCGTGGCAATGATCATGACAACAGTGTGCTGGTGATCAGGATTGCTGATCTGCGCCTGCAGCTTGCCAGGCTGCTCGGATACACCAGCTATGCATCATATGCACTTGAAGAGCGTATGGCCTCTGTCCCGGAAGAGGTGAATGGCTTTTTGGAAAAGCTTCTGAAAGCCTCAGCCCCGGCAGGCAGACGTGACCTTCATGACCTTGAACAGTATGCCCGTAGCCAGGGCCACACAGAGAGGCTGGAGCGCTGGGACTGGGCATACTACTCCGAGAAGCTGAGGCTGGAACGTTTTAACATTGATGATGAGGCTTTGCGGCCTTACATGCCTCTCGGGAAAGTGACAGAGGCAGTGCTGGGACTGGCAACAAAACTGTATGGACTGACATTCACTGAGAACAGTAACATACCTGTGTATAATAAGGAGGTGACCGCCTGGGAGGTGCATGACGGCAAAAAAGGTATCATTGCCATACTGATGCTCGACTTCCACCCACGCAAGGGAAAGAGCGGTGGTGCATGGATGACCGGGTTCCGCGAACAGAGCCGGGAGAACGGCATGAGGGTCATCCCGGTGATCTCACTGGTGATGAACTTCACCCGCCCCACCCCGGCCAGACCCTCGCTTCTGTCACACAGCGAG
>CAYQNT010000040.1:20939-21352 GCA_964418865.1 uncultured Rikenella sp. | reverse complement strand
TTCATGAGTTTGGCCACGCCCTGCACGGTATGCTCTCAGACTGTACCTATGAGAGCCTCTCCGGCACCAATGTGAAGCGCGATTTTGTGGAGCTGCCATCGCAGATTATGGAGAACTGGGCATGGGAGAAAGAGTGGCTAGACACGTGGGCTGCACACTACCTTACGGGCGAGAAGATCCCTGACAGCATACTCGTCAGACTGAAAGAATCACTCACCTATAATGAAGGTTATTCATGTCTGAGACAGCTGAGCTTCAGCCTGCTTGACATGGCATGGCATACCATCACAGAGCCCTTCAGCGGTGATATTGTTGCCTTTGAGCATAAAGCAATGGCACCGGCGGAACTGCTCCCTTTTGTCGACGGCGCATGCATGAGTGTCTCATTTGCCCACCTCTTCTCAGGAGGCTAT
>CAYQNT010000040.1:0-20929 GCA_964418865.1 uncultured Rikenella sp. | reverse complement strand
TTTGCTGGCGGTTATGCAGCGGGCTATTACAGCTACAAATGGGCAGAGGTGCTCGATGCCGACGCCTTCAGCCTCTTCAGGGATAAGGGTATTTTTGACAGCGAGACAGCGCTCTCATTCCGGCAGAACATCCTTGAGCGGGGTGCCAGCCGTGAGCCCGATGAGCTATTCAGGGCTTTCCGCGGACGCGAACCATCAATAGAACCACTGATAGAAAGAAGCGGCTTCAAAAAGCTGTGAACATAGGGAAGATTGCCAAAGAAGCGGCTTCAAAAAGCTGTGAGCATAAGGAAGATTGCCAAAGAAGCGGCATCTAAGACCTGAGAACATATACAGGACTCCCGCAAAGCGGGTTCAAAAACCATTTAAATGTAAAAAAGCAGGGACACTGAAAATAGTGTCCCTGCCATTATTAATACGGATTATACCCTGTGAAGGGCAAACTCCTTAATACATTTTACAATGCCCAAAAATTCCTCACTGCACTGTTAGGAGCTTTGACAGCTCTGTAACCAGACATGATATGATGTGCCCGTCTGCCAACATAACCTGTCCAGTAATCAGAATATACTGTGTAGTCACCGTTCGTCTTCATTATCATAAGATCTCCGATGATGGCACCGCTGTCATCGACGACTAAGATTTTGTAATCTACACGACGGTTACCATCGGTAATAGTCCCATCCTGAATCTTAAGGACCAGAACCGGTTGCCAGCCAGTTGCTTCGCCAAAAGCAACAGGTGGGCCTACATTCACCCATTCACTGGTACGATGGCTTTGGTACTGATACTGCAACTTCAGGGTTGTCGGCACCCCGGCTGTCTCATAGAGGAAGTTGTAGAACTTGACAAATGTTATTGTATCAGTTTCAACTGTCTGCCTGCGTATATAGGGATAGCCATTATCAATAACCACCGGAGCCTGGTCGAAGGCATGCACGAACACATTTTGCTTACCTGCTTTAAGTGTCGTATTCTGATCATAAACCAGCACATCCATTTTGGTACCCTGGTACATCTTGATGTTCACAGCACCAGGTTGCACGGCATAGAATCGTCCAGCAGCGCCACTGGGTATTGCATTGTAAGTGGCAAGCGGAGACTTGTCGTTTGAGTAAAGCTGGCCGTTTATTAAGACCTTGGTGATATTATTGGCAGCTGCGGTAGTCACAGGCACCATATAGTGCAACTGAAACTCAGCCATAGCTCCTACGAGACTGGTATCGTACTCAATCACTTCTTTCTCGCACGATGCCATCAGAGTCACTGCCAGTATCAGACTTAAATATTTTATAATTTTCATTTTCGTTTGTTTTTAAGTTTGTCAATTACTGCTTTGGCATTTCGCCCGGATAGGCAAACCAGGGGATTGAGCACTGGTAGTTAGGGGCCATTCCGGAGATAGGCTTCAGAGTCTCAAGCGACGGTTTGTTCCACATATATTCGGAATTGTAGCGCGGACGTAGCCTGAAACATGGCGAGCCTTCATTGAAGGCATTGTATGTGGCCTTGCGGTTTGACACCTGTGCCGGCCCAAGGAAAAGGCCCTTGTAAACCTTGTCGACGTCAGTGTCCCACTTCATGGTGACCGAAGAGATATCCCAGCCGTTGTCTTTGGACGGGTAATCGCCGGTATAGTCAATATCATAATGATATTTCCTCATGTCCACCCATGCTTCCGTAGCACCCCATGGATAAAGGGCAACCCACTTCTGCATCATGATGTGAGATAGTGAGAAATCTGCAAGTGTAAGACCATCAACATACGGGCCAGCTATGTATTCTCCAGCCATAGTATTATAGACGCCTTTTGTAAGCTTGTCACCACCTTCAACACCAAGAGTGGTCTGTACCTCAGCAACAATCTTACCTGGCTTTCCTGTTACAATATATGATCCGGTGAATTCCATGTCTGCGGCAACACCATCCTTAAAGGCTTGCAGTGCTTCCCCCTTACGGTCTAATTTCCACAAAGTTTCGGCAAGGCAGAACTGCAATTCTGCGTAGGTCATCAAAATATAAGGCGCATCATCCTGGTAAAGCCAGCGTCCGCTTCCATCATGCGCTGCGTCATTTGTGCTGGTTGAGGCAGAACCTGAGGCGCGGCCATAGAATGAAGGAGCAGTTCCTATGGGGCCCGTAGCGCCGGTAAAGGTTCCGCCATAATACTTACGTCTTTTTATTGCATCAGCATCATTAAGATTTGCGTAGTTAGCATCACTGGTAGTAGCAAGCTTTACAGCCACACGCGGGTCATAGTGTCCGGCTACCATCACGTTGGTATCACAAATAATCTGTGTTGGCGCCAGTTCATAAGGAGTAGCACTACCGGTAGCAGTAGGAAGCTTGTTCCCAGTGGCTTCATCATAGATCGGCACTGTGCCAGTAAATACCTGCACCGCATATTCATGCTGAAAATAACTGTATGAGAGGTTTGCCCTGTTAGTTCCCCAGAAATTATTGTATCCTGACTGGGCTGCACCAGCTCCTCCTCCTGCAATTGCAACGGTGGCATTATCAGCGTTTGAAGTAAATGACTTGCCAGCAGCCAAAATTAGCTCGGGTGCATATTTAGTACTGAAATCAGACTTATTTGACAGTGAAGCAAGATTACGTACGATAACGCCATATGCAAACTTAATCCACTGTTCTTCTTTGCCGCCATAAATAAAATCATTAGCGCTGAGTTTGGTCCCATAACCGCTCTCATCAGGCATTTCAAGGTATTCAATTGCCTTGTATGCCCAGTTACGCACTGCTGTGTAAATTGTGTCCTGGTAGTCATACCTGTGTGACAGAAGGCCCGGAACAAAGGCATCTTTGAGGATCAGCTCTCCGTGAAGTTTGGTCATCTGATCCCATGAGTAGGCCTTGATGGCATACCCTATCCCAGCCAGTTTCCAGTTTTTAGCTGCTACAGACTGGTTGATCATGTTCTCCAGGTTCATTCCCTGCAACCAATAAACAACACGCCATATTTCACCGCCGTTATCAAGTCCTGCTGAGTAGTAGTTAGTGGCAAATGTTGTATAAGAAGTAGTACCCATCATCTGGGTCAGCGGGCCAGTGGCACGGATATCCCAGTACATGCCCTGGTATTGCTGGATGATCCCGGCAAGGTATAAATAGCCCTCAACGTAATCAGGAGCATCCACGTTTTTATTGACATCGAGATACTTCTCACAACTTGTTGTCATGAACATGAACGACGCCAGCAAAAGAACGGTAATTGATATCTTTTTTATCATTTTTTCTCTGTTTTCTGGTTGTCAATTATTTGAAAGTCACACTTAAGCCGATCGAATAACCTCTCGGGGAAGGCAGGGCCCATACATCTATTCCTTCGCCGCCGGTGCCACCGCCTGCAGCAGACATAGTGTTACCGACTGCATCAAAGCCTGAATAGTTGGTTGCTACAAACAGGTCGTTCCCGGCTACAAAGACATTGGCCTGAGAAAGGATGCCTGTCTTGGCAAGCCATTTTGAGGGCAGATTATATGCAAGACGCAGCTCCTGGAGTTTCAGATAATGGACATTTTCCTGTATCCAGTCCTCATCATTGCCGGCATAAACAGTACTAAACAGGTTATAATCAATAGCAATGTTGCTTTTCGTCGGGTTTGCTGTGTTTTCATTCCCGTCCTGAAGAACGCCATTGAATATTACCGGTGGGCTAACTCTCAGATCAGCCGATTCAATACTTTGACCTCTACCCATCATGTCTCTCTTTGTTCCGTTGACAACTGTTGCGCCGTAACGGCCGGAGAACATTGCTGAAAGGCGTATGCCCTTATAGCTCAGGCTTGATGTGATACCAAAACGCACTTTCGGTTCACGGTTGCCAAGCACACTCCATACAGCGCTGACAAGAGGCAGACCGGTAGTAGGGCTGATCAGTACATCACCCGCAGTATTACGGAGGAATGCTCTTCCTGTAATTGTTGACACAGGGTACCCAACCATGATACCGTTTCTAATGTTACCGGTATTCCATGTATAGGGGTTATAGTATTCTGTCACGTTTGCAGGCAGATAGACAACTTCTGAGTCAGTGTGTGAAGCATTGAAGCCAACATTCCATCTCAGGCCATTGCCCATACGGAGGATATCACCGTCAATGTGTGCTTCCCATCCCCATGTCTCAAATGTACCAACGTTCATGGTGTTGAGAACGAACCCGGTACCGTAACTGAGACGGAAGCCATTCACTATCTGATCGTCGCAATGTGTCCAGAAATAGGTGAAATCAACATTAATCCTGTCATCAACCAGGCGTGATTCAAAACCAATCTCCTTTGATGTTGTGATCTCAGGCCTCAGATTCCTGTTCGGGCCTGTAAAGCCATACTTGTAACCACCGCCGGTGAGGAGGGTGGGTTCAAGCTGTGGGTCAATCGAGAGGGGGCCTGCATCCTTGCCTACCTGTGCCAGTGATCCGCGTAATTTCAGGTAATTGACAACGCTATTGCCAGCGAGAAATGGCATCTCCGTGGCAATGAAAGATGCCTCTACAGCCGGGTAGAAATAACGGTTGTTAGCCACTGGCAGTGTTGAAGACCAGTCATTCCTGCCACGGAAGGTAAGATATACCATCTTGTTGTAGCCGAGCTCAATCTGACCTGAGAGCGCCTGTATTCTCCTTGTGGTGGTTCGAGATGTTGAACTTATCGAAAGCGGGTCGCAGTTGTTGATCGACTGGAAGTCTATTACAGCAAAATTATTTCCGTAAGTGCCCAGCTGAGTAACTCCGTTCTCCAACTGATGATATCCAAACTGAGTAGAGAGTGAGAGCTTGTCATTAAAGAAATCATTCGTGTAACCGGCAAGTACGTTGAGGGTCGGATCCGAAAAGTTCCTCTTCGTGATATTATAAATTCCTAATCCGTTCTGATATGCTGCATAATATGGGTGTCTGGCGGCGATATAGGTCTGCATACCGACATCCCATCCTACCTGGGCACGGATGAAAGTGTGCTCAATGGGAACCAGGGTAGCCGAGATGTTGGAAATGAACCTTTCTGAATTATCATTATAATAGTCAGGCGTAGTCATATGGGAACCGTCATCGTCAAGCCATTTTGACATATCAGAGACCATAGGCCAGGTCATTGCAGCCCGGAGGGGGCCGTCAGTGCCGAGCGGTACTTTGTGGTTATCTGTTGATACATACTGCATTGAAGACTCAACGGTAAGCCACTTTGTCACTTCAGCTCTTCCTGAGAGCGAAAGGTTAAACCTGTTGTACTCAGAAGTCTTGATAACGCCCTGCTGATCAAGCACCGAAGCAGATGCACGCAGGGTGACTTTGTCAGAGCCGCCTTCAACCGACGCGTTGTGTGTCATAACGAAACCCGGCTGAAGAACAGCGGAAAGATTATCATAAAGAGGCATTCCCGGAACATATTCGCCTCCGAAGCGGGTTTGATAATAATAGTTGGTTGCTCCGTAGTATCCATTACCAAATATCTTCTGAGCATCAGGATATCCGTAGGCATTGTCCCAGCGGAATGAGTTGCTGTATGATACTTTACCCCTGCCCGGCTGACCTTTTTTGGTTGTGATAATGATAGCGCCATTTGATGCATCCGACCCGTAAAGTGCCGCAGCAGCAGCACCCTTCAGTACGGTGACTGACTCAATGTCTTGCATGTTAAAGTCGTTACCGCGCGAAGAGAAGTCCAGGTTACGGACCGAGAAGGTCTCCGTAGGCTGGGTCATTCCAAGAGGGTCAAACGTAGAGTTATTCATCGGGATACCATCTACGACATAAAGAGGCTGGTTGTTGCCGGAGATTGAGGTTATGCTCCTAAGCACAACGTTTGTTGAGGCCCCGGGGGTACCACTGGTGGTTCCGACATTCATACCTGCAACACGTCCCTGCAATGCTGTGATAAAGTTATCACGGCCTGATTCAACTATTTCAGATGCTTTTACGTTCTGAACCGAGGATCCCACAGCACGTGAGACACGTTTCATGCCGAACTCGGAGGTGATCACCACATCCTCTATCATCTGAACATCCGGGGATAGGGCAACGCTTATCCTGTTCCCTGCTCCCACTGTAACCTCGCGGTTAGCATAACCCAGAGAGCTAAATATCAGTACCTGCCCGGGGGCAACACTGATAGAAAAGCTCCCGTTCGGATCAGTGCTTGTTCCGGTGGTAGTGTTCTTAATTATCACGTTGACGCCCGGCAACGTTTCATTCGTTGCGGCGTCAGTGACATTCCCTGTCACGGTCTTGGGCTGTGCATATATGCTTTGAGAAAGCATCAGGCCCAAAATCGCAAACAAAATCAATAGTTTTGTTCTCATGTGATTGGATTTAGGGTTAAATAGTACTAATTTAGGTTATATAATAGTAGTTAATGATTCCGATCAGTCAGGCAAGATAGTGTTTTTTCATATGATGTATTACAAGTTTTTATTCTTTTATTTATTTCATTGCCTGATCTCAAATCTCACAACCAAAATACATATTTTATGCAAGATATATTACAAGTTCTAACTTTTTATAGGAATTATCCCGAGGCCAGGTCTGTCAGGAAGAACAATCTTACCGTCCACTACAGTCATCCCTTCGAATATATCATTGCTTATCAGCAGGTTACCGTCAAGGTCTGCCCAGTCCACCAACGGTGAGAGCTGGGCTGCAGCCGTGACTGCACATGAAGTCTCAGTCATACAACCTATCATTACCTTCATATCCATCTGTCTGGCCATGGTAATCATCTTGTGAGCAGCATCCATGCCGCCGCACTTCATGAGTTTTATGTTTATGCCTGAATAGACTCCCTTCATGGAAAGCAGTTGGCTGACTGTCTGCAGCGCTTCATCTGCAATGATCGGCAGCGGGCTCCTCTCTGTCAGCCAGGCTATGTCATCTATTTGCTCTTTAGGCATAGGCTGCTCAATGAACAGGCACTTATTTTCATTCAGGTAATGTGCCATCTCAAGAGCATAATTCCTGTCTTTCCATCCCTGATTCACATCAACAAAGATTGGCACGTCAGTCACTGATCTGACTGTATCTATCATCTCCTTATCATTGTCTTTCCCCAGCTTGATCTTTAGCTGCCTGAAAGCGGTTGCCTCTAGGGTCTTCTCTTTCACCACCTCAGCAGTGTCAATGCCTATAGTAAAGCTTGTTACAGGTGCCTTTGCAGGATCCAATCCCCACAGCCTGAACCACGGCTGGCCGAAGAGCTTGCCGGTGAGGTCATGCAGGGCAATGTCAAGTGAGGCCTTAGCCGCGTAATTGCCAGGCATGACTCCTTCAATATATGCAAGGATATCTTCCATCATAAAGGGGTCACTGAACTGCTCCAGATTAACCTTTGAGAGAAAGTTGAGCACTGACTCGTGACTCTCTCCAAGATATTGCGGCATTGAAGCCTCGCCGTATCCAATGACACCATCATACTCAATCTGGGTAAGTACAATGGGTGTGGTGGTTCTGGAGAAAGATGCCACAGTAAAGACATGCCTGAGCTGAAGCTCATATGGCTTGTAGCTAAGCTTTAACACTCCGCTGCCTTTCTTGCGCGAAGATGCTTTTCCTGCAGGCACACCGCCGGCCGGGGCAGTACATCCGGTAGCAATCAGCGCACCGGCTGCCAGTCCGCTGAGTTTAATAAAATCTCTCTTTTTCATTCTAAAAATACCATTTATGCTGTGAAACTCGAACAAATCCTTCACCCGGGGTCACGCCTATGAACCCTTTTGCGCCCTGTAGTATCTCAAGCAGATACTGGCTGTAATTAGCCCTGGTGGAGTCAAAACTATTGATCTTTACCATTCGAGATGAGTGTATGAACTCAGTATCACCTATATACATCCCCGTGTGGGTGATCCTTTTCTTTCCATCCCTGACCCTTCCGAAGAAGACCAGATCACCGGGTTGAAGAGAAGTGCCTCCATTTTCAATGTTACGCTCTTCTCCATACCGGAACTGTGCGGATGCATCACGTGTAATTATCAAACCTGCAGAGAAATAGATTGTCTTTGTAAATCCACTGCAATCCACTCCCTTGGTGGATGTGCCACCCCATAGATAGGGACTGCCAAGAAAAGTCCGGGCAAACTTGATCATCTTGTCAGCATCAGGTGTGACTTTTTCAGCCCAGCCCCTGAACTCTTCTGTCTCTCCCTTTCCTATAAATCCTTCTCTGCCGTCAGGAAGCTTTACCTTGTAGTTCCCCCCCTGCTCACCGGATTTTTCCAGTATGCATCCGAAAACCATGTCTGAGACCGTCTGACCTTCTTTGTCAGTTATCACTCCGGTATGCTTCATATATATAAGCCTGTCTGCTGCCTTCCAGGCAACAAGTGCGCTGTCACTCAACTCAGTCACCGGGTCATCGGTCCACCCGATATAGGAGTCCGGAGTCTGCACCAACAGCCATCCGCCGCGTTTATTGAGTATCTTCACCGGCGTGCCCATGAGAGGCTGGGTTCCCATCTCAGCAGAATGCGCGGGCCTGTTTCTTACATTGGCTACGCTCACGCTCACCAGTCCCCACGGTTTGTCAACAACTGCCGGATCAGGCAGAATGGTAATGCTGTCAGTGAAACTATAGCCTGACCTGTTGAGAAGTGATATGACCGATTCCTTAGCCTCAGGCAGGTTTGTTTCACCCTTAACGGTAATGCTCCCTTTGTCCGACATAACCATTGAAATGTCACACAGAGCTTCATTGTTCTGTGGTACCATGACCGCCGCGATAGAGTCAAGCTCTCCCTGTAATTTTGCCGGAATCTCTTTTTTCTGACAACCTGCAAGCAGTATCAGACAGAAAAAGAGAATTAGATAGTTTAAGTGCTTCATGTGTAAATAATTTTATTTATAATGGCAGTATAGTTTCTCCAGTCCAACCAAAGAACCACACAAGATTGAAAACGCATTATTTCCGTGCTTGTTGGTGATGGTGGTCAATCTTATGGGTTTCATTAAAGATGTATTACATCTTACAAATTTAAATAATTATAACATTCAAGTCAATAGACGATGATATTTATTTATTTTGCTGGTAAATTATTTTAACCAATATGAAAAAGTTAAGCAAATTAACCGTCAGAATAGCCATAGCTTTCTTTCTGATCTTTTCGGTCACAGGAATTACTCAGGCCCAGATGGTAGAGACCGGCCTTGAGAGCCTGGTCAGGAGTAAGTTTGATATCCTAAAGGGAAAGCGAGTGGGTTTGGTCACCAATCCTACAGGTGTTGACCGTTATCTGAGATCCACGGTTGATATCCTCTTTAATGCTCCTGAAGTGCAGCTTGTAGCTCTTTACGGTCCGGAGCACGGTGTGCGGGGTGAGTTCACCGCGGGTGAATATGTCAATTCTGAGAAAGACCCGATGACCGGACTCCCTGTATACAGTCTTTACGGTAAGACACGCAAGCCAACCAAAGAAATGCTTAAGGACATAGATATAATTGTATATGATGTCCAGGATATCGGTTCCAGATCATACACCTTTATAAGTTCTCTAGGGCTGTTAATGGAAGCAGCTGCGGAGAATGGCGTTTCGGTGGTTGTGCTTGACAGACCTAATCCTCTAGGCGGGATACGCATGGAGGGTGTCGTTACCCGCCCCGGGTTCTTCTCATTCGTCAGCCAGTTTGCCATACCTTATGTTCATGGCCTCACAGTTGGGGAGCTGGCCATGTTACTAAACGGTGAGGGTATGCTGGCGAACGGTGTCCGGTGCGATCTTCATGTGTTGAAGATGAGTGGCTGGGCAAGGTCAATGTATTTCGAAGAAACCGGATTACCATGGGTGCTCTCATCACCTCATATTCCCCACAAAGACTCGCCGTTGTACTATCCTGCTACCGGGATTGCCGGAGAGCTCTATGCAGTAAGTATTGGGGTGGGTTATACCATACCCTTTCAGACCTTCGCCGCTGAATGGATCAATGCTGACTCACTGGCATCCAATCTCAACGGACTGAATCTACCGGGTGTGATCTTCAGGCCTATACACTACAAACCCTATTACAGCACGCTGCAAGGGAAGCTGGTGCATGGTGTGCAGATCCATCTCACCGACCCGTCAGTAGGCTCGCTTTCACTGCTGCAGTTCTACATCATGCAGGAAGCCCACCGCCTGTGGCCTGACAAGAACCTGTTTGAGATGTGTGATCCCTCCAGACTATCTATGTTTGACAAGGTGTGCGGTACTGATGAAGTGAGAAAGGAATTCACCAGAGCATTCAGGGTAAGTGATATCATAGGCCTATGGACAAATGATATACCAGCCTTCAGGAAGAAAGCCTCAAAATACTTCCTATATTAGTTAGAGGATGCTTCAGTGAAGCATCTCACCCTCTACACTCTTCTCCAGCTCACGGGCATGCTGCAGGAACTCCTCAACCGGCATCTCCTTGTAATAAACCATGCCGTGTGTTCCTCTTATCTTCGGACTGTCATTCTCATAGAAGAAGTCCTTGCCCAGAATCAACTGCACCTGCTTGAACTGTTCCACCCACACCTGCTGCGAGAGGTCACTGAAGGGGCCGTCATAGGCAGGGCTCGGGAAAGAGGCATTGACCTGACTTATATAACAATCGCGGAACGACTGGTTAAGAACAGCCATGGAGTTGAGTGACACCGGCACAAAAACATTGGCATCTGAGGGACGGAATCTGAACCATACATTACGGTAGCCTATTACCCTCAGGTTTGACAGGTCCTTCTCCAGGCTCCACTGTCTCAGCGCCTCAGCAATGGCCTGCAGCACCTTGTAATGAGTGTCGGGGCCTGATCCTTCGGGGTCAAATGCAAGGCTGACGATGTCAGGGTTAATGCACCTGAGACACTGTAGGATAGGCTCCACATCACGGTGCCGGTCAGGTTGCTCAGTGAATATATCACCGGTATAGAACCCAAGTCGCAGATGTTCAATATTTTTCACCAATACTCCGTAATGAGCCCAGACAAGCTCCTCCTCAAACTCCCTGAGCATTCCCTTAAGCTGCTGAATGTCAGGCGGATTCTTTTCTCCGCTGTAACTTGACCTTAACAGCTCTTTATTTTTGCGTATCTGCTCAACAAGCTCCTCCTGAGACTTCAGGTGATAGATTTCAACCATTGCCCTGACTATCCTGTGGCATATGCCCCTAAGCTTACCCGCCACATCCTTGTCAGCTACCTTGTCAAGGTAGTGGCTTACATCTTTATCCCACTTGAACTTATAACCGGTTTCGAAGAAGTCAGGATACCTTAGCATCTGTATCTTACCGATAGCAATGAGGCGTTGTGTCTCCTCAAGAAGTTCAAGGATCATAGTGTTGGTGACAGCTGTAAAGCCTGAGGTAAGCACTGAGAAATGAAACTTATTGGTTATCTCTCTCAACTGCGGAACTATAGCAGGAAAAATACCCAGCATAATATCATCATGGTGAGGGCCGGTGTGAAAGAAGGTCGTATCTCTTTCTCTTTTCAATCCGGCCTCCATCTTTCGCTTTGTAGACTCAACCACATCACCAACCGTTCTCAGGCTCAGGTCAGGTATCAGTGAGCAGTACTCGTCATTTCTGAGGTCATCAAGCTCAAGATTATGTGCATATTTTTCTATCTTCTGGCACAGGTCAAAAACCGCTCTCTCAGTCTTCTCAAATGTCCATTCGCCTTCACGATAGTACCTCTCAACCGAATCATGAAGCTGCACCGAGGCGCCCTCTGTCAGATAAAAACGTGCATTCTTCTGGCCGTGCAGCACTGTAGCAGGATAAAGGTTGTCAGGCTCTTTCTCAAGGGCATCCCTGACCACCTGTGCCTTAGCGTCACCGGCGGCAAAGATTATTGATACTGCGTCAGGATTATAGGTTATAGTACCAAGGCCTATTGTGATGACCAGCCTGGTCCTTGATACTTCAATTCCTCCAAGGTCGCCTGCCGAGGCAGCCTGTGTCTCAAAGTTTGTAGCTGTAAGCCTGGTAGCAGAGTTATGATCACTGCCCCTGGTGTTAAAGGCAATATGACCATCAGGACCGATACCACCAAGGAAAAAGCCTATGCCGCCGAGGTCTCTGATCTTCTTTTCGTAGTTTGTGCACCAGTTATCTATCCTGAATATGGACTCCTGCTGCAGCTTCTCAACAGGGTTGAGTGCTTCCCTGTTTCTCAGGGAGAGGTCAATGAGATTATCGGGGAAGACCTCCGTGTAATGTTTTCCTTCAGCAAGGAATATCTCTTCGGAATTTATCAGCAGCGCCTTTGACGGATCAAAGTCAAAGCCCGCCAGGTAATACTTATTTACATAGTCAAAGAAGCTGTTATGCTGTCGTGGATCTATGGGGTAGAACTCATCTATCTGCACAAAATGCAAACCCCGCAGTGAAGGTTTGTCCTTAAGAAACAGACCGTTATCCTCACGTATCTTTCTTGCCTCCGGCTTATCCCAGTTATTGAGAAGAAACTGAGTCCACTTGATAAAATATTCGGGTGTCTTCCCGGTAGGAAGGCTGATGACGCCATCAGGGTTTTCTGCGGCCCATTCAAGGAACCGCAGCGCAGTCAGCAGTCCGAGTGCGGGGAAATTACTGACCACCACAAATGGCATCTTTGTTGATATCCTTTTCCTACCCGAACGGACGAAAAACGCCTGTTCGACCTTACTAAATACGTTTGTCTCCATAGTGCTATTTTTATTCCTCTGTTATTTTATCAATGCATCATACATTACCTCCACCGGATGCAATGCTTTTCTGCCTGTGCCGTCAGCTATATGGTGCCGGCATGAAGTTCCCGGAGCCGTGATGACTATCTCCGGTGCAGTGTTGCGCACAGTAGGGAACAGCACCATCTCTCCTATCTTCATGCTGAGGTCATAATGCTCCTTCTCATAACCGAAGGCTCCGGCCATGCCGCAACAACCGTCATTGATCTCTGCAACACGGTAGTTAACCGGCAGCGAGAGCATTCTGATGGTAGGTGCTGTAGATGCTACAGCCTTCTGCTGACAGTGGCCGTGAAGCAATATCTCCGCTGGGCTGTCAGTAAACTGTTCAGGTGTGATGTTACCCCTCTCTATCTCCCTGCTGATGAACTCCTCAAAGAGGAATGCATTTCGGGCTATGTTACGCGCATCGCTGGCGAGGGCGCTGCCTGCAATTTCCGGATACTCATCGCGGAAGGTTAGCAGCGCTGACGGCTCAATGCCTATCAGTGGTCTTTCATCTGATACAACATCGCGGAGCATGATTATGTTTTTGACAGCCAGTTTTTGTGCAGCCCTCAGCAGTCCCTTTGAAAGGAAAGTGCGTCCGCTCTCCCTGTGCTTCGGGATAGTTACCTCATAACCAAGCTTCTCAAGCAGCATCACCGCTTTGATACCTATATCACTCTCATTGTAGTTGGTGAACTCATCTGCGAAGAGACAGACAGTGCCCTTTTTGTCATTCACAGTATCAGGGGTGCTTCCGTGACGCCTGTTCCATGTTCTCAGGGTGACGGGTGACAATGCTGGTATAGGTCTCTTTACGGAAAAACCGATCAATCTCTTAAACAATGCAGTACCCGTAATAAAATTTGTTATCGGACGAAACATCATTCCCGGCTTGTAGAGTCGCGGCAGCCAACCTATCAGCCATGCGCGGAAAGGCACATGGTGTATGTCATAGTAGTGCTGCATGAACTCGGCCTTGAATTTGGTGACGTCAACGTTTGAAGGGCACTCTGATTTGCAGGCCTTGCATGAGATGCAGAGATCCATCACCCGATATATCTCTTCATGGTCAAAACGATTTGCCTTCTCTGACCTGGTGAGAAATTCTCTTAGGATGTTGGCCCTGGCACGTGTTGACTTGTCCTCGTCGCCAGTAGCCATGAACGTTGGGCACATGGTGCCACCCATAAGGGCACTTTTACGACAGTCGCCCGAGCCGCTGCACTTCTCAGTGGCATAGAGCAGCCCCTCCTCCTCAGGGAACTCAAAGGCAATGCCGGGCACCCGTATTCTTACTCCGGCCGGGTATCTCAGGTTCTCAGTGATGGGCGGGGTGTCGGTGATCTTACCAGGATTGAATACCCCGGAAGGATCCCAGGTCTTTTTCAGCTGCTTGAGCAGTCCATAGTTATGTGCTCCGAGCATCAGGGGAATGAACTCACCCCTCAGCCTTCCATCACCGTGCTCGCCACTGAGCGACCCGCGGTATTTTTTCACCAGATGTGCAATGTCTTCAGCCAGAGAGTGAAAGGTGCGTATGTCATCCGGGTCTTTAAGGTCAAGCAGCGGGCTCATGTGAAGTTCACCCGTGGCTATGTGGGCATAGTATGCACAGTTGAGACCATGCTTCTCAAGCACCTGTTGTGCCTCAGCAATATAATCGGGAAAGAGTTCCGGCAATACTGCAGTATCTTCAATAACCTGAACGCTCTTCCTCTTTCCGGGGATATTCAGCAGTACTCCCAGGCCGGCCCTGCGCAGCTCCCACACCCTTGCCATCTCATCGGCTCCGGTGTACAGGGGGAAGTGGTAGCCAAAGCCAGCACTGATCATCTCTTTTTCCATGGCGGCAGCCGTCTTCTCTATCTCCTCAAAAGTTGGCCTTGCGATCTCAATGATAAGTATTGTCTTCGGATCACCCTTGACAAAGAAACGGTTATGGCTCTGCTCGATATTATCCTTTGTGCAGTTGAGGATATAGTCATCAATAAGCTCAATAGCAGCAGGACTATGCTTAAGGATCAATATATTGGCCCTGACGGCATCATGCAGGCTGTCGAAGTGAGCACAGAGGAGCCCGGTCTTCTGATCGGTCACCGGCACCAGGTTCAGTTTCATTGCCGTGGTAAAGGCCAGGGTGCCCTCAGAACCCGCAAGAAGCTTACATACATTAATCTTTTCGCCATTTCCGGTGAAAGGGTCGGTCATCAGCATTGCGTCAAGCGCATAGCCGTTATTCCGTCGATGCAGTTCAGGGTGGGGGAACTCGTTCCTTATCTCTTCTGCATTACGGGTATCAGTGAGTGTGTCACGCAGATTCCGGTATATCTTTGTCTCCAGCAGGTCAGGGTCACCGTCGCATCTGGCAATGAACTCTTCTTTGGTCAGTGCACTGAAGTGCGCACCTGATCCGTCGGAGAGTATGGTATCTACCTCAAGTATATGGTCTCTTACACTGCCATGTATCAGTGAATGTGCCCCGCACGAGTTATTGCCCAGCATGCCTCCCATGCAGCAACGGTTTGCCGTGGAGGTCTCAGGTCCGAACTGCAGCCGGTGGGGAGCAAGATAAAGGTTCAGCTCTGCCAGTATCACGCCGGGCTCAACCTTCACCCAGCGCTCCTCAGCATTGAACTCCACAATACGGTTAAGATATTTAGAGATGTCAATCACTATGCCGGGACCCACAACCTGCCCTGCAAGTGAAGTGCCGGCACCTCTGGGAATGACCGAAGTACCATCACGGTGAGCAAAAGCAATTATCTTCTTTATGTCATCAACAGAGGCAGGCCTCGTAACAGCGAGAGGCATCTCCCGGTAGGCCGAAGCATCAGTTGCATACAGAATCCGCTGTGTGATATCGGTGTAGAGATCACCCTCCAGTTCTTTCCCCAGCCTCTCGAATCTTAAATCAGTGTTCATCCGTATTTAGTATCATTTTTAATGGTCGGATAGCTTGTCCCACCGCAGCGGGACAAACTCCATGCTTGCTTTTTTTATTAGTACTTGTGTTTATGCGCGAACATGTTCGTTTCATTGAGTACGATCAACTACGCAACTATTTCTTTGCTCTTTTTTCCAAATTCAGGATCTATTTTAAGCAAAGAAACAGCAATAAGTGGAACTATGCTGCATATCATTACCCATATAAAGAAATGATTGTACCCGAGTTGTTCCTGCAGCCATCCGGCAAACATTCCCGGGAGCATCATACCAAGGGCCATAAAACCGGTACAGATAGCATAATGTGCTGTTTTGTAGCTTCCCTCCGAGAAATATATCAGATAGAGCATATAAGCAGTAAACCCAAAGCCATATCCAAACTGTTCAAGGAAAACACAGATGTTTATCACAAACATGTTATCTGTCTGTGTGAAACTCAGATACAAGAAGGTTGCAGATGTCAGCAACATGCTCAGGGTCATAGGCCACAGCCACTTTTTCAGTCCTCCATAAGCGGCTATGACGCCTCCGATAATACCTCCGAGTGTTAGTCCTATGATACCAACTGTTCCATAGACAAACCCTACCTCTCCGGTAGTCAGTCCCAGCCCTCCCTTGTCAATGGGGTCAAGCAGGAAAGGATTGATCAGTTTCAGTAGCTGTGCTTCAGCAAAACGGAAGGTAAGCATGAAAAACAGGGCAGCAGCAACCTGAGGTTTTTTGAAAAACGATGCAAAAGTTCTTCCGAATTCTTTCAGTACATCCGAGGCTGTTAAATTTTCATGTGGCTTGTCGGTATCAGGTTTAGGCAATGCTATTCTATGATAAAAACTAAAAACGAAGAATAGCCCTGCAAGCACAAAAAATGTGACTGCCCAAGCCATGGGAATATTTCCCGACAATCCTTCATAGTTGACTGAGGTATAGCTACTTAACTTAGGATCTGCCTGAAAGGCCATTAAAGCGGGTTTATTCCAGTTTGACTCATTGAAAGTCAGGTGTTGTCCTTTAATAAGAGAGATGCTTTTATCTCCCTTTTTTAAGACAGTATTTAATACTACATCTCTACCGGGTTCAGGTTTTTGTGACAACCAGATGGGGACCACCAGCACATTGCCCGATACTTCTGCGACAACACTTCTCTCCTCGCCAAAATTATCCCTGACCCATTCCCCCAGGGGTCCGGATACTTGTGTTGTCCACCACCCCTTGCTTTTTTCTGTTTTTGCTTCTTTCTGTACAAATCCATATTTATGATTGGAGTCATCTATTGAATCCAGCAGGGTATGCAAACGATCCTTATCTGCTGTCAGCGTGCCCATCTGAAGAGAGTCGCTGTCAAGTATAAAATACATGTCGCCATCCTGATCTCCCGCATCCTTCACCTGGGGCAGCATCAAGACTGTATTGGCATATTCAGGTGATGCCTCAATGAAAATTGAAACGGGTTCTTTGCCCGACGAGCTCTCAAGAAATCCTGCCAGTATAACAAGAAGGCCTTGCCCGGTAATAGTAGCAATACGGTAAAAAGTACTTCGTATGCCCACATACTTAGCCTGCTGGTTTGTATTCAGCCCAAGCATATAAAAACCGTCAGCTGCTATATCATGGGTAGCCGATCCGAATGCCAGCAACCAAAAGAAAGCCAGGGTGATTTTAAAAAATAGTGAGGCGGGAATGGTAAGGGCTATACTTGCAAACCCCAATGCTAAAACAAGCTGGGTAATTATTATCCACCACCGTTTTGTCTTCAGCAGATCCACCAGCGGACTCCATAGCGGTTTTATAACCCAGGGCAGGTAGAGTAAGCTCGTGTACAAAGCTATGTCGGCATTGGATATGCCCATTCGCTTGTACATAATTACAGATATGATATTTACCGCTACATAGGGTAATCCTTCAGCCAGGTAAAGCGATGGTATCCACGCCCATGGAGACCGGTTGGCAGTAGTTTGAGCCATGCTTACAACTTTTTAAATGTGTATCCCTTGTTTGTATAATAATCAATAATCTCCCCGAGCCTGAGGTACAGCTTGTCACTCCGTGTTGGATCAGTACCTGGATGAATAAGAACAATTGCTCCATTGAGCCCCGAGGGAGCCCCCTCCTCATGAACAGCCTCTTCAAAAGCAGCCAGCTTTTTTATCAGGTAGTCTGATGACCGGTAGTTGGTCATGTCAGGTGTGGTATAATCGGCATTGGTACCCGTTCCGGGAGTGAGATTTATAAGCGTCATACCCATCTCCCCGCTCCAGCGGGTGATGGCACTGTTGTACCACTCATAGGGAGCAAGGAAATACTGAGGCTTAACCCTCTTTAGTCCTGCTTTTTTCAGTGCTGCATAATTATTTATGATGTCAGCATTAAACTGATCTTTGGTAATTAGCAGGGTGTCACGGTTATCCCACGGCACATAAAGAAGATGGGCGTCAGAGTGGGGTCCGAGATAATGCTCTGCGGAAATGATTTTATTGACAACCGGTGCAAATTTCTTATTCCTCAGGAAATTCCCTGTAAGAAAAAAGGAGCCTTTGACGCCTTTGCTGTTAAGCACATTAAGGATATGGTCAAATCCCTCTCCGAATTCATCAGCAGAAAAGATCAGGTAAATGTTCTTCTCATCCGACCCCTTCCTTATCATTGCCCCTTGTGTATCATACACGTCACCGGGTGACAGGGCAGCCTCGCTCCTGCCCTCCTGCTCAAGTGATGAGAGGTAGTAGCTGAGGCATGCTGTGCCGTCGAGAGTGGGCTCATTGGTGCTGTAGTCACCTATGTCATCATGATAGACCAGCCTGCCGCCCTGAAAAGCAGAATAGGTATCAGGCTTAAGCAGGGTGAGACCCTTAAGGTTTTCATGAATACCCTTGTTGATTGGCCCGTCAACCAGCCCGCCTGTAGTCAGTTTGCCGAGCAATACGGTAAGTGATGAGTGTGGATAGAGCGGATAGTCGCCTCCTGCAGGCAGCCCGCAAATCATTGAGGTGCCCCATGGATTGCATCCAAAGAGCCAGTCGCGCATGGCAGCCTCCATATAGTCATATCTGGTGTCGCCGGTAGCCTCACGGTAGAGCCTGCATTGTGTCAGGGCCGCGGATATATAATTATTGGAACACCATACAAAGGGTATCTTCACCTGGAAAACATCATCCTGGCGGCGCTTGTAGATAAGCTCGAGACCTCTTCGCATAAAGTCATTGTATTTAGCAGCATAACTCGTTCCCGACTGCCCCAGGTTAGCGTGCCCAAGATTGACAAAAGGATAAAACTGATAATGCCGGGCTGTGTCTTTCTCTATCCACGGGGTGTAAGGCTCAAGCGTACCCCAGTAATCAGCCTGTTCAAGGTAATACTTATCTCCGGTCAGTGAATAGAGTTCCCATGCTGCAAGCTCCATGTCATCAACATAGTTATCCTCCTCATAGAAGTATGGTGAGACAGTACAGGCGGTCTGGGTGGCGCCTAAGTCTGTATGGGCAAACTCAAAGGCATCAACAGCTCTGCCAGCCATCTTTTCAGCTAATGCCGGATCACTCTGAGCAAAGACCTTAGCACCCATTGCGAAGACCGATGCAAACTTACCTGCAGTGGAGGAGACCCCTTCAGTGCGGTTCTTGAATCTGGAGAGCCCTTGCGGCTTGCCCGTCACAAAATAAACAGGCCTGTAGGGCCCGAGGCCATAGTCAGCCTTATCCTGGTTTGGCAGCCTGAAGCCTACGTGGTCACGGTCATCGGCCACCTGATTAAACATCATGCCACTGTCTGGGTTCATCTTCAGCAACCACTCAAGTCCCCACTTCACCTCATCAAGGATATCAGGGATACCATTGCTGCCGCGTGATCCGGCAGCGTCAAAACTGTCGCCATAGATCTCCGGCGCCCGCAGCCAGGCAAACATCATCTGATAGACAGAGGTTGATGTTGTTGCCGTGTACCTCAGATAGTCGCTGGCATCATGGTACCCTCCACTCACGTCAATGACGGTGCCTGAAAGCGTCGGGTGATCAACAATAATGCCATCATGCACATGACATGAATCAGCCAGCACGGGATTATAACCGCAGCGCTGCTGCCTGACATAGTTCAGTATGAAGTCAGCCGTGCCGTCATAGACGCCGGAACCAATGCGGAAGGTATCTGACCTGGTACCGCCATATAATATATAGTATCCTCCCGTTGCGTTCAGTCCTGAGAAATCAAGTCTGGCAGCTGCTGCCATACCCCATACCGATCCGTCATAAAGTGAGGCAGTGCCTTTGTACACCACTTTACCTGTGAGTGCATCGCAGACAGTAAATGCTGATCCGGCTTCCGGCTGTTGTGATATGAACACGGCCACCTTTAACGAGCCGGGCAGGTAGCCAAGCTGGTTGATCCTTATCCATGAGTCAGCCCTAACGCTGATAAGGGCTATGCTGACGAGAAGCAGAGTGAATACCGTTCTTTTCATTGGGAAGTATCTCTATGATAGTATTGAATAATAGGTAGATTGAATATTATGCAGCCCGTATTGAACCATCATGATCTTTATTGTCATGTAAGTTAGTGCATAAAGGGGCTTTTAGTATAGCTTTTTGATCACAGAGTTAACAAAATAATGTGACAATATCTCGCGGTAGTTGTATCCTGAAGCACCCATCACCGCAGCCCCTATCTGGCAAAATCCCACACCATGGCCCCAGCCGGCGCCGTGCAGAACGAAGGTCACTCCCTCTGTGCCAGACTGTTTCTCCACGAAAAAAGCCGAACTGTATAGATGCGATTTTGAGAGCGCTTTTCTTATCTCCAGCTCTTTACCAATAACCATCGTTCTCTTTTCTCCGGTGATCTGCAACCTGATGATACGGGCCGAGGTGCCCCTGGCAAGCGGCTCAAGCGCGGTAATAAGGCCAAAGTCAATCCCTGTCTTCTCCATGATAAGGGCACTCAGCTCATCCTGTGTGTAAACGACCTTCCATCTGTAGAAGTCGTTTGTCTCCTGATCGTAGTTATTAAGCACTTGTGACAGTATGTTTTTGTCGGTAGTGTTGCAAAAGGCATCAGGACTACCGCTTATCCATTTCACGGCGTTTTCCTCAATGGTAAGGTCAGTGACTGTACCCTGTCTCTGCATGCTGTTGTCAGTGACACCCTGCAGATAGGGGTAGCTGACCGGCTCCCAGACGTTCTCAAAGAGTTCGGTAATGCCACCGCAGCATTTTGAATAGCGGGCATCACAGATGAAATCACCTGACATGAGCACCTCACCGCATGTCTCCGTCACAGCCTGCTCCACCACCGGCGTAGATGCTCTGGTGATACCCTGATAACG
>CAYQNT010000039.1:21328-22651 GCA_964418865.1 uncultured Rikenella sp. | reverse complement strand
CCTCAGCCTGCAGGAAGTACCTGCTGTCTGTCCATAACCCTGCAAATGATTTTGTAACCACCACAGTGCCAGCAGATCCGGTGAAGCCTGTGAGCCACCTGATCACCCTCCAGTGATCAGGGACATACTCACCCATATGCGGGTCCGATGAAGGTACTATCAAGGCATCAGCACCCTTACGGGCCATCAGGCCTCGAAGCCCGGCAAGCCTGCCCTTATGTTCATTTCCCATTTCAGTATTGACTATTGATCTTTATTTTTGAAGAAATTATCAAGCCAGAACTTGTTACTCTCCTCGGCCATGAATACCCTCTTTGGTCCTCCCCAGCCGTGACGTTCACCGGGATATATCATCATCTCAAAAGGCTTATTCAGATCCTGAAGCTTGGATATCAGCCATATGGTGTTTTGCATATGTACATTGTCATCAAGATCACCATGACGTATGAGAAGGCTGCCCTTCAGGTTGCCGGCATAGGTAAGCGCCGAGCCATTCTTATATCCTTCGGGGTTATCCTCCGGGGTATCCATATATCTTTCAGTATACACATTATCATACAGTCTCCAGTCGGTGACCGAATAGTCGGCAATGCCATGGGTCCAGTAATCGGCTCCTGCGGTCAGGGCCATGCATGTCACATATCCGCCATATGATCCACCCGTGACACCCATCCTTGAAGCATCTGCCCATGTTTGCTGACGCAGCCATTTAACAGCGTCCTGATAGTCTGACATCTCCCACTTGCCCAGACAACGGTGAATGTAATCAAGGCCCTTCTTGCCGAATGTGCCGGACCCGCGATGATCAACATTTATGGTGATGATACCGTTCAAGGCATACCAGCGTGGGTCGGGGGACTGCCATCTGTTGCGTATGCTTCCTGCGTCAGGACCGCCATAAATGGTGAATATCACCGGATATTTTTTCGAGGGATCGAAATTGATTGGGAAGGTTATCAGGGCGGGCATATTAAACAGGCCGTCTGATGTCATTATCTTTACCAGCTCATTTTTCTGATGCTTTGCGGCGTCAAAGAGAGGCATCTCCTCCTTATGGATGTTCCTTGTAACCTTGCCCTTACGGTCGATGAGATCCATGCCTCCGGGGTTATTTATGCTGCTCCAGGTGTCAAGAAACCATGACCCGCCGGGAGAGACTGAAGCCGAATGAGAGCCTTCGCCGGAAGTTACCTTCAGCAACCGTGTCCCGTCAAGTCTCACCCTGTACAGATGGTTCTCCAGGGCATCAGGTCCGGTTCCGTTGAAATATATCTCCTTGCTTGATTCATCTACCCTGACAATTGCGGTCACCTTCCAGTCGAA
>CAYQNT010000039.1:9003-21318 GCA_964418865.1 uncultured Rikenella sp. | reverse complement strand
TTGTTATCTGCGATTTAAGCGCACCATCCCATCCATAATAATATAGGTTAAACCAGTCGTTGCGGTAGCTTCGTACGATGAAGCCGCTGCCGTCTTTCATGACATGTATATCCTCAAAGAAATCTACCCATGTAGGTCTTGTCTCACGATACACTTCGGTGTAATCACCCGTTGCCGGATCAGCAAGGATGAACCGCATATCATTCTGGTCACGGTTCAGTACCTGTATCATCAGCTTGCTGCCATCAGGTGTCCATGAAGGCCATGCTATATATTGATCAATATTCTCATCAGTCTTAACCCATGTGGTCTTAGCGGTTGCTGTTCTGACGATCCCCATCTTGACCTTAGGATTCGGGTCACCGGCTTTTGGATAATGAGTTGTCTCAATACGGCCACGGGCACCGTCAGTATCCTCCAGCGCGTTGAGAAGGTAGACTGGAACCGTATTGTCATCAGAATGCAGATAGGCAATATGCTCACTGTCAGGAGACCACCAGAAGGCAGCATATCTTGAACCCCTTCCGAGTATCTCCTCAAAATAGACCCATGAAGCCCAGCCGTTATATATTTTATCGGTAGCATCAAAAGTGAGCCTGGTCTCCATGCCCTTATCAAACTCATAGACATATAGATCCTTGTCCTTAGTGTATGCTATCTTCTTGCCGTCAGGTGCAAACTTCACATTCACCTCCATGGCCGGGTTATCAGTCAGCTTCCTTCCCATGCTGTCAACAGCAGAATAATACCACAGGTCGTTCCCGCGGCTGATGACCAGGGCTTGCATATCATCGCTTATAGCAATATCTGCTGATTGCCGATCACCTTTAGGCAAGAGTTCACGAATCGTCTGCATCTCACTCTTATAATCAGTGACTGTTACCGACTTTCCTGTCTTGCAGTTATAATCCGAAATCACCGGGTTACCCTCCTTATCAATTAACCTCAGGAGCATATGGCTGTCATCTGTCCATTTTATTAGTCCCGGTCTCTCGCCCATTCCGGGGCGCTGGCCCGATAGGGTGAAGGTGAAAGCAACCAGCAAGATTAGCTGTAGAACACTGATTTTCTTATTCATAGCATTATTGTTTAGGTAGGATTAGTTTGATCAAGGAACAAATATAATAAACTTAACCTCTGCTTATTCACCATGATGTTCAGTAACACAGAATACGAATGCTGTCATATATGCTTATCTTTGAAGTGCTATTAAAGGGAAATGGGGCAAAGGGAAAGTAATCCTCCAGGGGATTGGATGAAGCTTGATAATGCGGCGAAGATATATCCTGCTATCACAGGATCAGAGCTGACCGGTGTGTTCCGGATCACAGTTCATTTGTCCTCTCCGGTGATTCTTCCTGCCTTGATGAAAGCCTCTGAAGAGGCTTCTGCTATTTTCCCACTCTTCAGTGTTGAGCTTTGCCGGGGGGTTTTCTGGTATTATCTTGAGTACAACGGTAAGCCTCCGAGGGTTATGACTGACAGCGGAACGCGCTGCCAACCCTTTCCCCGTAACATGAAGGGAGAACTGGTGTACAGGGTACTGACACTCAGCAACACCGTTTCTGTTGAGTTCTTTCATATCCTTACTGACGGAGGGGGAGGTATCTTCTTTCTCAAGACGCTTATGAACCATTACTTCCTGCACGCCTATAATATAACAGAGGTACCTTTCCCGGAGGTTAAAGAGGGGCCCCGGCCGGGTAGCGGTGATGATCTCTTTGCCAGACATTACGGCAAGGGCATGCCGCAGCCTGCAGTCTTACCGCGGGCATGGCATCTGCCTTACAGGCTGCGGCGGGCACCACGCTTCAGGGTCACAGAGTTAGAAGTGCCGGCAGCAAAACTTGCCGCAATTGCCAGGGAGGCGGGCAGCACAATCACAGAATATCTCGCCAGTGTGCTCCTGTTCGTGCTCCAGGAGATCAGGCATAAACAGGGGAAAGGATCACCTCATATCAGAGTACAGGTACCGTTTGATCTGCGTCGCAGATATGACGCTCATACGCTTCGTAACTTCTCACTCTTTGCTTTTCCGGCCATTGATGTGCGCATGGGCAACTATTCATTTGAAGATATTCTCAGGGAAGTTAAGCTGGCAATGCAGATGATGACCGATGAGAAGAGGATCAGGCAGGTTATCAGCAGGAATGTCTCGAAGGAAAAAAGTCCACTGATACGGTTTATTCCGCTCTTTATAAAGAGCCCCGTGCTGCGGTTTGCATACAACAGGTTCGGTCCCAGTCAGTTCACAAGTACTATAACTAACATGGGGCGAGTCACACCTACAGGTCCTGCCGCTGAACTGATGGAGTCAATGTCAGTCACTTCGCCGCCTCCACATAGTGAAATAATAATTACAGTCGGACTGATTACCCTGGGAAAGAATACAATTATTACTTTTGGCTCACTCACTGATAATACAGAACTGGAAAGAGGTTTTATTAGGAAGCTGACATCTGAAGGTCTTCCTGTAAAGCTCCATAAAAACCAATAAACAGATCGATAATGTCAATATGTAAAAACTGCGGAGTTGATCTCGGTGAAGGGAATGAGAGATGCCCCCTGTGCGATCCCTCAGATAATAAGGCAAAAAGGGTATCATCACCGGCAGATCTCTTCAGGTTATCCAGGATTGAAAACACGCGCCATCTTTTCGAGATCATCATGCTCCTTCTGGTATCAGGGGTCATCATAACAATAGCTATTGATGCAGTCTTCGGGAAAGGGATGAACTGGTCGCTCGTAACAACAACCTGCCTTGGCTACCTTATCTTCATGCTGTCAGGCATATACCTCTCCAGAGGGAGACCTTATCATATTATAACTGTTGCCACCATCACTACTCTTGTCTTCCTCTGGCTAATCGACATTTTGACGGGTAACAAGGGATGGTTCATGGTACTGGCGGCTCCTCTGGCAGTCTCAGCAGGTCTCCTGACGGCTGCAGTGATCTACCTCAACACCTTCTCCAGATACAAAGGCCTCAATATCCTGGCAACCATTCTGGTCGCAATATCTATCTTTACCATTATTACGGAATACCTGACTGACAGATACCTTGCATCTGTTTTCAAACCACAATGGTCAGTAGTCACGGCAGCCTCCCTGATAATCATTGCCGGGATCTTTATCTTTATCCATTACAGGCTTAAGCGTGGCAGAAGTCTTGGACGCCTGTTTCATTTCTGATTCCATCTCTTATGATGTATACACAACATGCAGGCTCATAGCAGCAGGACATGATATTTAAAATATATTTACATCACAAACCTCTCCCATGAACAAACTTTTACTTACATCCATGCTTTTAGCTACCCTGTCGGTCAGCATCTCTGCCCAGGATCTCATGAGAGCTGAACAAGACAACAGGAAGCCTGAGAAAGAGCTCAAGAGTCCTGAACAGTTTCTGGGCTATGCCCCGGGACAGCGTTTTACCCTCCAGCATACAATAACGGATTATTTCCGGCATGTTGCGGAGAAAAGTCTCTTTGCGGAATATTATCAGTATGGTGAGACATGGGAAGGAAGGCCTCTGAGCGTATGCATTGTCTCCTCTCCGGGGAATCTTGCGAAGCTTGAGCAGATAAGAATGTCAAACCTGCAACGCACAGGTCTCGCCGAAGGAACTGCTGACACAGATGCCCTGCCCATTGTCTGGCTGGCCTACACTGTCCACGGTTCAGAGCCGGCAGGGTCTGAGGCATCAATGAAGGTTCTATACTCACTGGTGACTCAGGCCTGGAAAGGCTCAGCAGACTGGCTCGACAGTATGATAATAATAATTGACCCCTGCCAGAACCCTGACGGCCACGATCTCTTTACCACCAGGTACTGGAGAGCCCAGGGTTGGCCCCCAAACAGCGACCCTAACGCTTGGGAACATAACCAGGGATGGCCATCAGCAAGGCTAAACCATTATCTCTTTGACCTCAACCGCGACTGGAGCTGGCATGTGCAGAAGGAGACACAGGCACGCATGGAGATATACAACAGCTACATGCCTCATGTCTATGCCGACTTCCACGAGATGGGCCCACAAAGCACCTACTTCTTCCCTCCCGGAGCAGATCCCTGGCATAAGGTCATCACTCCATGGCAGAAGGAGTTTCACGCTCTGACGGGTGCCAGCGCCTCCACGCTGTTTGATGCTTCATACAGACTCTATTTCACTAATGACAATTTTGACCTCTTCTGCCCGAGCTATGGTGACACATGGCCACTGTTCAACGGTGCCATGGGTTTTACCTTTGAACAGGGCGGTGGATCACAGGCAGGATTGTCACTGGGAAGTGAAAAAACAGACACCCTGACCCTTGCTCAACGAGTTGAAGGTCACTACATGGCCTCTATGGCAGTATTGAATGCTGCTGCTGAAAACCGTGAAAAACTATTGAAAGAATTCTATGATTTCTTCAGTAGCGGTACCGGGAAGCCTCAATTCAAATATAAAACTGTCATCATCAAGGGTAGCGCTGACGCCGCATCACTCAAATCACTCAAGCAGCTTCTCGGGAGTAACCAGATAAAATATAACTCACCTCGCGTCACAGGGAAAAAAATAGTTGCCTACGATTACAGAGCAGACAAACAGGGAAGTGTCACTCTTGAGAAAAATGATATTCTTATAAGCGCATACCAGCCCCAGAGCAGGCTGATGCAGGTGATGTTTGAGCCTGACTCCTATTCATCAGATTCAATAAGCTATGATCTGACTGCATGGGCATTACCTTACGTTTATAATCTGGAGGCTTATGCATCTGAAGAGAGACTGCCCGTTGCAGATATCACAGCTGATCTGGTTGCTGCCACACCAACAAAATCAGTCGCTGCCTCATCAGCAAACGCAGATACTGCCCCATCAGCAAACGCAGATACTGCCCCTCCCTATGCATACGCTGCTTCAATGACCGGCTTTAACGAGCTTAAATTCATGGCGCAGCTCTACAAGGCAGGACTGAAGGTAAGATATTCCATGAAGCCATTTACTGCCGCGGGATCATCATTCAGCCGCGGGTCAGTAATAGTGGCACGGGGAGACAATCAAAACTGTCTGTTGTTTGATGAAAAGGTTCGCACTGCAGCTGTGGCAAGTGATGTGAAGCCTGTGACGCTTGCCGGAGGAATGGCAACTACCGGAAAGGACCTCGGTTCTGATTACTCACCGGTCAATAGCAGACCCGTAGTGGCCCTGGTTGGCGGAGAAGGTACATCTCAGGCTTTCGGTGAAATATGGTTCTTCATGGAGAGAGAGCTGGAATATCCGGTGACGGTGATAGAGAATTCGGAGATCAGTAATACAGACCTCTCTGACTATGATCTGTTAATTCTGCCCGGCGGCAAACTGACCGAAGCAAAAGATAAGATCATAGCCTTTATCTCAGGCGGAGGAAAGGTCATTGCAATGGATAGTGCACTGGCACTCTTCAAGGCAGAAAAGACAACTGCCCTCTTCAAGGCATATGAGGCCAAAGAAGCCGCGGAGAAAAAGAACCCCAAACCTGCGGCTGCCGACACCAGCCTGCTGCAGCGCTATGAAGACCAGCGACGCATCATGACATCAGAGAGATCAGCAGGCGCAATCTTCAGGGTACAACTGGATGAGACTCACCCATTTGCCTTTGGAATGGGGAAAGAGTGGTTTATTATGAAAAGATCTGAAGGAATGCCATTTCTGGAAAAAGGTAGTAATATCGGATACATAACCGATAATATGCCTGTTGCAGGATTTGCCGGATACAAGTTCAGACAGAAGGTCAAAAACACCAATGTAATTGCCACTGAGACCATCGGTAAAGGCACTGTTATCTACATCACTGATGATCCGTACTTCAGGGCATACTGGAAAAGCGGAAGAGTGCTGCTGGGGAATATCATACTCAGATGAGGTGAACGGCTTTTACCTGAGACCATACCGGAAGTATCACGCAAATGAATTATATTTAAGTACTGAAACAAAACCAGGCTGATGCAAAATTTATTGAACAGGTTCCTGAGTTATGTCCGTTTTGACACCAGACCTGATGATTCCAACCCGGAGTCACCCTCATCAATAAACCAGATGCTGTTTGCAGAGAGGCTGGCAGAGGAGCTTGAGAAGACAGGACTGACAGAGGTTACTCTTGACGGAAACGGATATCTGATGGCTACGCTCCCTGCCACAACTGCCACAAAAGGCCCGGTAGTGGGATTCATTGCACATATGGATACCAGTCCTGAAGCACCATCGGAAAATGTTAATCCTCTTGTGCACACAGACTACGATGGCGGAGACATCATGCTCAATGCCAAACATAAAACGGTGCTCTCACCGGATGATTTCCCGGAACTGTCTAAATACAAGGGACAAACCATCATTACCAGTGACGGCACAACACTTCTGGGAGCTGACGACAAGGCTGGAATAGCTGAGATAATCACCGCATGCGAATACCTTGCCGCCAATCCTCACCTTGAGCATGGTAAAATCAGAATAGCCTTCACCCCCGATGAAGAGATAGGCAGGGGGGCTGACAATTTTGACCTGAAGAGGTTCGGGGCTGATTATGCCTATACGATGGATGGAGGAGGTATAGGTGAACTTGAATATGAAAACTTCAATGCCGCTGCGGCCACGATGACAATAAGGGGCCGCAGCGTGCACCCCGGCACAGCAAAAGATACAATGATCAATTCGATAATGGTTGCACAGGAGCTTGACTCCCTCCTGCCTCACCATGAGCGCCCGGAATACACATCCGGTTATGAAGGCTTCTTTCACCTGTATGATATAAAAGGATCAGTGGAGGAGACTGTAATGAAGTATATCATCAGGGATCATGACCTCCAAAGGTTCAGTGACCGGAAGAAGATACTCAGTGATACAGCCATGGATACAGAGGCCAAACATAAAGGCGTGGAGGTGTCAGTCAGCATCAGGGACCAGTATTTTAACATGAAGGAGATCATCGAAGCTAACTATTATATTATTGAAGAGGCCATTAAAGCATACCGTAAAACCGGCATCGAGCCTGTGATACAGCCTGTAAGGGGCGGTACTGATGGTGCCCGGCTCTCATTCATGGGCCTCCCATGCCCGAATCTCTTCACCGGAGGCCACAATTACCATGGCCGTTTTGAATATATACCCCTGCAGTCAATGGAAAAAGCTGTCGGCGTTATCATCAATCTTTGTCTCTCAGAAGAAAAATCTCCGAAATGAAAAAATATATCCTGCCTCTCATTGCCACTGCCATTCTCGCTGTATCCTGTTCAGGAGAAAACACCCTCAGAAAAGCCTCCGAGACTATCACTGCTGAAGAACTGCGTGATTATACCCGTATTCTTGGCGATGACAGCTTCATGGGAAGGAAACCCTTTACCCCGGGTGAGGAGGTGACCGTGAAATATCTTGCGGAAGAGCTTGAAAAGATAGGCTTCAGCCCACTGTTTGGCGACAGCTGGTATCAGGAAGTGCCTATGGTAGAGATCACTACTATTGTCAACGGGAAGACTGTCATAAGCATTGGAAATAAGAAGCTGGAGCTCACTACCCCTGATGATATTGCAGTTAAATCATCTTCAATGAAACAGTATGTAGAGCTTGATGATATACCTATGATCTTCTGTGGCTTCGGCATTATAGCACCGGAATATGGATGGAACGACTATGAAGGACTTGATGTCAAAGGGAAATGTGCAGTGGTGCTTGTCAATGACCCCGGGCTCTATACCGGTGACAGCACTCTGTTCAAAGGTCGCAGTATGACATATTACGGAAGGTGGACCTATAAATATGAAGAGGCAGCAAGACAGGGAGCCGCAGCAATACTTATAGTACATGATACGGAAGGTGCGGGATACGACTACTCTATCCAGCGTAAAAGTTCAATATTACCATCATTATATATGGAGCTGGCTGAAAACGCAATATTACCTTGTCCTGTAAGCGGATGGTTCAGTGCAGAAGCAGCCCAAAGTATCTTTGAGGCTGCCGGGTATGATGTAGATAAGCTACGCACTGAAGCATGCCGCAAAGGCTATAAAGGCTTTGATATCAACGCCTCCATCTCGTTGACGATGACCAACAGTCATCAGAAAAATAGCTCCTATAATGTAGCAGGCATACTGCGCGGCAGTAAGAGACCGGAAGAATGTATAGTGATATCAGGACACTGGGATCACTTTGGGATAGGCGAAGCCGAAAACGGCGATTCAATATATAACGGTGCCGTTGACAATGGAACAACAATGGCATGGGCCTTTGAGATCGGAGAGGCATTCGCATCATTGAAGAAGAGACCGGAGCGGTCGGTTATACTCTTCTTCCCCACAGCCGAAGAGCAGGGACTGCTTGGGTCATCATGGTTCACCGCTAATCCACCCGTCAGACATGAAGATATGATAGCATGCTTCAATAACGACATGATACTGGCAATAGGGAGGATGAAAGATGTAATGGTAACAGGATATGGACAGTCGGAACTAGAAGATTTGCTGGCAGAAGCAGCATTGAAACAAGACAGGTACATAATGCCTGATCCGCATCCTGAAACAGGAATGTACTTCCGCTCTGACCACTTTCCCTTTGCACGAATAGGTGTGCCGGCACTGTTTGCACGCGGCAACTGTGACAGCAGGGAATATGGTAAGGAGTGGGCTGCAGCACAGGAGAAGCTGTATCTCACTGAAAGATACCATAAGCCTGCTGACAATTACTATCCTGAAATGGATTTTGACGGCATCGAAGAAGATGTCAGGTTAATTTTTGAAGTGGCATGGAAAATAGTGCAAAGCAATATAAGACCCGGATGGAAACCCGGATCTGAATTTGCAAAGGTCAGGAGCCCGTCGTAGCCAACCGAGCCGCCAACTGACAAGGAGCCCGTCGTAGCCACCTCGCCCGCCGGATTCCAATGCGTTACCAGGGCTATTTGTCGTAGGAATCTCCCCCCGCCGGATTCCAAAGTGTTACCCGGGCTATATTTTGTTATTTTAATAACACTGTGATTTTATTAACAATATTTTGTATCTTTGAGCCAGCAAATTATTTATAGAAATTTCGAAATAATTATAAAATGAAGTTACAGGAAATATGTTCGGTACTGGATGGTCAGATCCTATGTGGTTTTGACAAGGCTGAGCGGGAAGTGACACACGCCTTTGCATCTGATCTGATGAGCGATGTGCTCACAATCAACTGTAATAATCTTCTTCTGATAACCGGCCTGGCCAATTTGCAGACCATACGGACAGCCGAGATGTCGGACATTAACTGCATCCTGTTTGTGCGTAACAAATGCGTAACAAAGGAGATGCTAAACCTGGCTGAAGAGCTGGGTATGACCCTGATAATTTGCCCCGCAACTATGTTCAGGGCTTCAGGTGTACTCTACAGGGAAGGTATAAAACCTTTATACTGACAAGCCGTGGCTATGAGCTTTGAATATAAGGTTGCAGGAGGCGACTTCACACATGCAGGTTATGCCTCCAGCCAGGTCAAAAAGATGCTGAAGCAGCTTGACGTTGAAAATACTATCATTAAAAGAGTGGTGGTCTGCCTCTACGAAGCTGAGGTCAATATCGTGGCTCACGCTTTTGACGGAACAATTAGTGTTCAACTTGACTCCGATATGATAACAATGAAGCTGGCTGATAATGGTCCCGGTATTGAAGATATCGACCTTGCAATGCAGAAAGGTTACTCCACAGCCTCACATGAGGTCAGAGAGATGGGATTCGGAGCAGGCATGGGCCTGCCAAATATCGGTGCCAATGCTGACATCTTCAATATAACCAGCGAGCCCGGCAAAGGCACTACGCTTGAAATATCAATTAACCTCAACAGCACTGTTACCTGATATCATGGAAAAAGGATTCTTTCATCACGCTCTGACAATAAGAGAAGATATTTGCACAGGATGCTCACTGTGCATGAGGGTCTGCCCTACCGAGGCGCTCAGGATAGTCGATGGTAAGGCCAGGCTGATAGAAGACCGCTGTGTAGACTGCGGTGAGTGTTTCAGGAGTTGCCCTGTCAATGCCATAATAATTGAGCAAGACGACTTCAGTCGTATATTCGAATACAAGCACCGTGTAGCCCTGGTACCGGCAGTGCTTCATGGTCAGTTCAGGTACGACGTCTCCATGGCTGAGATAAGCGCAGTGCTCAGGAGCCTGGGCTTCACCTGGGTCTATGTGGTGGAACATGGCGCTGAGATGCTCAAGCCGGCAATAGAGGAGCTCATGAACGTGAGAACCCTCCCCCGCCCTCTCATCTCATCCTTTTGCCCTGCCATAGTTCGGCTTATACAGGTAAGGTTTCCTTCCCTGATAAGAAACATTGCAACCATCAAGGCCCCTCTTGAGATAGCCGCCTTCTACTGTCGGAAGGTGTTACGCGACAAGGGAGCACATAATGCTGAGATAGGCGTGTTCTATGTCACCCCCTGCGCGTCAAAGATAGCCGCAGTGAAATCGCCTGTAGGCGAAGAGACCACACCTATAAGCGGTGTGATAAACATGGACTTTATCTACAACAGAATAAACCGCACGCTGAGAAACAAGGGTGAGTTGCCATACACTGTCAACCCTGACACCCTCATCTGGAGCCTGACCAATGGTGAAGCTTCCTGCATCAACGGCCCCTCACTGGCAATAGACGGCATGAACAATGTTACAGAGTTCCTGGAACAGCTTGAGAATGACGAGATAACAGGCGTAGACTACCTGGAACTGAGGGCATGTGACGAGGGCTGCGCAGGAGGCGTACTGCTCTCATCAAACCGGTTTCTCGTCGCTGAAAGGCTGCGCAAAAAGGCACGTAATCTCAAACCCACAGAAGATACTCCTGTCTCACAGGATACCCCGGACATATCTACCTACGAAGGGTATCTAAAGAAAAAAGTGAGGATTACCGACGAAATAAAACCAAGGTCGATGTACAGGCTCTCCGGTAACCGTGATGAGGCGATGCGTATGATGAAACGATCACGGCGAATCATGTGCTGGCTGCCCGGCACAGACTGTGGGTTATGCGGTGCACCCTCATGCCAGAGTCTTGCAGAGGATATCGTCCGCCGCAGGGGAGACATCTCACAGTGCGTCTTCATACGCGAATCAAACATGGAAAAAGGACTAATGAATAGAGACACATCCGCCGACATAATGAAAAGTATATGGGGCGAAGAAAGCTTTACGAAAAACTGTAATAAGAAAGGAGCTGAAAATGAAAGTAACTGATATCGTTGAAAAACTAGGACTGACAGTCTTCTCAGGTCACGAAGGATTGGACCGCGAAGTAACCGGAGGCTATGCATCTGACCTGTTGAGTGATGTCATGGGCCACGCCGCGGCAGGCACTGTATGGATGACAATACAGACCCACAGGAATGTGATGGCTATAGCCTCACTGAAAGATATCTCGGCGGTTATAATAACCAGCGGTGAGCAACCGGGAGAAGAGACCATGGCACAGAGCAATGAAGAGGGGGTTCCATTTCTGGGAACAGATCTCCGTACATTTGAACTGGCCGGCAAACTATACTCCCTTATCTCCTGATCGTGAAACCGTTCAAGGCTGATCTGCATATCCACTCACTCCTATCGCCCTGTGGCTCGCTTGATATGAGCCCCCGTACGATAATCTCATGTGCTGTGGATAAAGGCCTTGATATGATAGCTGTCTCTGATCACAATACCACCCTGCACTGCTCCCTGATGGTCGATCTGGGCCACAAAGCCGGCATCACCGTCCTGAGAGCTGCTGAGGTGACTAGTGCAGAAGAGGTTCATGCACTCGTCATTCTTCCTGATGAATCTGCCACCACAGCATTTCAGCACTGGATTGATGAGCATTGTGGCAATATGCCTCATGACCCCAATATCTTTGGAGACCAGATAGTGATAGACCACGATGAAAATATCATAATGGAGATTGACCACTTCCTTCCTGCTGCATTGAATGCATCCCTTGATGAGGTGGAATCTGCTGCCCACCGGCACGGTGGGCTCTTTATCCCTGCCCATATAGATAGGCCATCGTTCAGCATCATCAGCCAGCTGGGTTTTATTCCCAAAAACCTATCCATCGATGCCCTGGAGGTGACAGGCAAAGATCCAGGCCTGCCCTACCCCATCATTCGCAACTCCGATGCACATATGCCTGAAGATATCGGGCGCAGGTTTACAACATACATGCTTGACCATCCATCTTTCAACGAGCTGGCTCTGGCCTTAAAAAGAGAGCAGGGAAGATACATATTACAGGAGACACGATGAAAGAGATAGCACTGCATATCATGGATATAGCACAGAACTCAATCAAGGCCGGTGCTG
>CAYQNT010000039.1:5060-8993 GCA_964418865.1 uncultured Rikenella sp. | reverse complement strand
AGATAAGAATCACGATTGACGAATCTCCCTCCACTGACACCCTCACCCTGACCATTAGTGACACCGGATCCGGAATGGATGAGGAGGCATGCGCAAAAGCTTCCAGTCCATGGTTCACGTCGCGTACCACACGCAAGGTGGGCATGGGCCTGCCCCTGCTGCAGATGAATGCTGCCCTCTCAGGCGGAGAGATGAAAATCACATCAGTGAAAAGCAAAGGGACCACCGTCACGGCTACCTTTGGATACAACCACGTTGACAGACCCCCTCTCGGAGATACCGGAGGAACAATAGCCCTATTGATAATGTCAAATCCCTCCATAAACATCATCTATACACACCTGTTTGACGGAGCGGAATGGAGCATTTCAACACGCGAGATTAAAGACGAACTCGGCGAGGAGGCAGTAACAGACCTGATGATTGTCAGATCACTCAAAGAAATCATCAAAGAAAATCTGTCAGAGATAACTAATCATAGGTCTTGATATGACAAATATTAGGAATTGTGCAGTTTATTCAAGATAACTTCGCACACTCAAATAGAGGAAAACAGAAAATTAGAATAAAATATTATTTAAAATGGAAAAACTCAAATCACTTGCAGACCTGAAAAGGATCCGTGAAGAAGCACGGGTAAAACTTGATCTGAGAGTCAAGGGAGACAACCCGGAAGGTCTTGTACAGATCAAGGTTGCCATGGCAACATGCGGTATAGCCTCGGGTGCCAAACCAATCATGGATTTCTTTGTCGAGGAGCTTGACAAGAGAGCCATCGGTGCCGTAGTGACTCAGACAGGATGTATGGGCTACTGTTATGCCGAGCCTACCGTGGAGGTTAAACTACCAGTTCAGGAACCTGTTGTATACGGCTTTGTCGACAGAAAGCGTGCTGACGAGATCATTGAGAAATATATTAAGAACGGTGAACTGGTTGAGGGTATCATACCGGTTAACTATGAAAAAATAGACTAATTACTGGAGGATAAAGATAATGTCAAAATTCAGAATGCACCTTCTTGTCTGTGGCGGAACAGGTTGCCGCGCCGCAGAGAGTGATCTCATAGTTGAGAGTCTCAGGAGGGAACTGGAAGAGAAGGGCCTCGGCAATGAGGTACAGGTAATAATGACTGGTTGCTTCGGCTTTTGCGAGAAGGGCCCTGTTGTTAAGGTAATGCCGGATAATACGTTCTACGTTGAGGTAAAGCCTGAGGATGCCGCTGTAATAGTGGCTGAACATGTAATAAAAGGCAGACCGGTACAGAGATTGCTCTACGTTGATCCCAAAAGCAAGGAACACATCAGTGATTCAAAACACATGGGATTCTACCGGAAGCAGATACGTGTTGCATTGAGAAACTGCGGATTCATTAATCCGGAGAACATTGACGAATATATTGCCCGTGACGGATATGCTGCTCTTGGACACTGCGTCGCAGAGCTCCAGCCCTCAGAGGTCATTGATATAATAAAGAAGTCAGGACTTCGTGGACGCGGCGGAGCAGGCTTCCCCACAGGACTGAAATGGGAGATTACCTCAAAAAATAAGGCTGGCCAGAAATATGTTGTCTGCAACGCTGACGAGGGTGACCCGGGTGCATTCATGGACCGTTCCGTGCTTGAGGGTGACCCGCACTCAGTTCTTGAGGCTATGGCTATCTGCGGATACTCCATCGGCGCCACAAAAGGGCTTATCTATATCAGGGCTGAATATCCGCTGGCTATCAGGCGCCTTAAGGTTGCAATGAAACAGGCGGCCGAATACGGTATGCTTGGCAATGGCATCTTCGGCACCGACTTCAACTTTGACATTGAACTGCGTTACGGCGCCGGGGCATTTGTCTGTGGAGAAGAGACAGCACTGATCCATTCGATGGAGGGTCTGCGTGGTGAACCGACCAACAAGCCTCCCTTCCCTGCTGAAAGCGGCTTTATGGGCAAACCATCCAACGTCAATAACGTTGAGACCTTAGCTAACATACCGGTGATAATCACCAAAGGGTGGGAATGGTTCTCATCAATCGGTACAGAGAAATCAAAAGGCACTAAGGTATTTGCTCTTGCAGGCAAGATAAATAACGTGGGACTTATTGAAGTACCCATGGGAACCACACTGCGCGAGATCATCTTCGAGATCGGCGGTGGCATAAAGAACGGAAAGAAGTTTAAGGCCGTACAGACCGGTGGTCCTTCAGGCGGATGTCTTACTGAAAAGCACCTTGATACCCCAATCGACTTTGACAGCCTGGTGGCTGCCGGATCCATGATGGGATCAGGTGGAATGATAGTCCTTGATGAAGATGACTGCATGGTCTCCATAGCAAAATTCTTTCTTGAGTTTACAGTGGAGGAGTCATGTGGCAAGTGCGCCCCGTGCCGTATTGGCAACAAAAGGGTTCACGAGCTTCTTACACATATCACCACGGGTAAAGGCACCCTGGCTGACCTTGACCGTCTGAAGAACATGTGCGAAGTCATTAAGGACACATCGCTATGCGGACTCGGACAGACCTCGCCCAACCCCGTACTCTCCACCCTGATCAACTTCAGGGACGAGTATGTTGCGCATGTGGTGGACAAAAGTTGCCCTGCAGGCTCTTGCCGTGACCTGATGAGATATACCATCATCCTTGACAAGTGCGTGGGATGTACGGCGTGTGCCAGAGCATGCCCGGTAAATGCAATAACCGGCGAACGCAAGGGTCCACATTTTATTGACCAGGAGAAATGCATCAAATGCGGTGCCTGTTTTGAGAAATGCAAATTTGGTGCTGTATTAATCAACTAATGAGAGGGAGAACGACGATGGAAACAATAAAACTGACAATAGATAACAAACAAATCGAAGTCGAGAAGGGTACCACCATTCTTAGTGCTGCACGGAAGATGGGTATAGATATACCTACACTGTGCCATATGAAACTTGATGATCTGAATATTGAGAACAAACCCGGCGGTTGTAGAATATGTGTCGTTGAGGTTCAGGGACGAAGGAATCTCTCCCCATCATGTATTACCAAATGTGATGAAGGAGCAGTTGTCCGTACTCATACCCCCAGGGTCATGAATGCCCGCAGGACAGTTATGGAGTTTATCCTCTCGGACCACCCGAAAGATTGCCTCATCTGCCCGAAGTCAGGTCACTGTGACCTTCAGGATATGGCAAACAGGCTTGGCATCAGGAATATTCCGGGCCAGGAGATAGCTGAGATGTCAACATACCGTCTTGACACTTCACCCTCAATCATACGTGATCTTGACAAGTGCATCATGTGCCGCAGGTGCGAGATGATGTGTAATGAAGTGCAGACTGTTGGCGCCCTGTCAGCCGTGAACAGAGGATTTATGGCCGCGGTTGCCCCGGCCTTCGAACAGAATCTTGAGCATTCACCTTGTACATATTGTGGTCAGTGTGTGGCAGTATGCCCCACAGGAGCGCTGACAGAGGTTGATCTTACAGCCGATGTCCTCCGTGCCATTGTAGATCCTACCAAGACAGTCGTTGTTCAGACAGCTCCCGCAGTACGTGCAGCGCTGGGTGAAGAGTTCGGCATGAAACCCGGAACTCTTGTCACTGGCAAGCTTGTGGCTGCACTGAAGGAACTCGGATTCGACTATGTCTTTGATACCGACTTTGCCGCAGACCTAACCATAATGGAAGAAGGTACTGAGCTGCTCAACAGGCTGGGTAAATTCCTGAAGGGCGATAAGGATGCAAATATCCCGATACTTACATCGTGCTGCCCCGGCTGGGTAAACTTTTTTGAACATAACTACCCTGAACTGAAGGATGTACCCTCAACAGCCAAATCACCACAGCAGATGTTTGGAGCAATAGCAAAATCATACTTTGCAGAACAGATCAAGGTCAAGCGTCAGGATATGGTGGTAGTATCTATCATGCCATGTCTTGCCAAGAAGTATGAGAGTCAG
>CAYQNT010000039.1:0-5050 GCA_964418865.1 uncultured Rikenella sp. | reverse complement strand
ATCTCTACGCGCGAGCTGGCACATTTCATCAGACAGGCTAACATAGACTTCAACAACCTGCCGGATATGGATTTCGACAATCCATTGGGCGAGTCCAGCGGTGCCGGGGTCATCTTCGGCAACACCGGTGGTGTTATTGAGGCAGCTGTACGTACGGCATATGAATTACACACAGGCAAGAAGCTAACCCGATTTGATTTCAAAGAACTAAGAGGTGTGGAAGGTGTCAGGCAGGCAACCATTGATTTTGACGGTTTCCCGCTGGAGATAGGCATAGCACACGGTCTTGGCAACGCCCGCAAGCTGCTTGACGACGTGAAGGCCGGTCACTCAAAATTCCATGCCATAGAGGTAATGGCCTGCCCGGGCGGATGTATCGGCGGAGGCGGCCAGCCACTGCATCACGGCGACTCGTCTATACTCAAGGCAAGGGCAATGGCATTATATGAAGAAGACAAGAACAAGCCCATCAGGGTGTCTCATGAAAATCCATATATCGTCAAGCTATACGAAGAGTATCTTGGAGCACCTAACAGCGAGAAGGCACATCACCTGCTGCACACGCACTATTTTGACAAAAAAGCGAAGATCGTCGTCAAACAGTGAGATCAGGATAATTAAAATTAAAATTCAACGAAATGTCAAGTATAAAGATAGAACTGAGACAAGAGGATGTTGACAAGATCAACATGATCTGCGACTCTTTCAATAACGAACCCCTGGAGCTGATAAACGTTCTTCATAAGACACAGGAACATTTTGGATATCTTCCCGCCGAAGTGCAGGAGGCCATAGCATCAAAAATGAATATATCGACGGCCCAGGTTTACGGTGTTGTCACCTTCTATTCATTTTTCACCATGACGCCCAAGGGCAAACACCCGATAAGCATTTGCATGGGTACTGCCTGCTATGTCAGAGGCGCCGAAAAGGTGCTGGATGAATTCAAGAAAGAGCTGGCTATAAAGGTTGGGCAGACTACCGCTGACGGCAAGTTCTCCCTATCAAGCCTGCGCTGTGTAGGCGCCTGCGGCCTTGCACCCGTTGTTCTCGTGGGTGAAAAGACCTACGGAAGAGTTGCTCCTGATGATGTGCAGAATATCCTTAAAGAATACGCATAACCTTACAAAAAGGGGCCTTAATAAGGCCTCTTTTTTTTAGTCATAAAGAAGTACTCCTTCTGCCTGCGTTTTTCCGCAAGGTCACGTGCCACGTAGACCTTTTTTCCGGTGTAGGGGTCAAATCCCAGATAAAACATGGCAGTAGCCAAGGTCATAGGGGTGGGTGTAAAATCCTGTACCTGTTCAGGATGCATACCCAGATCAGCCAGCTCGCGGGACAGTGCTCCCATTTTTTGCTCTGTTGATCCGGGATGAGCGGATATGAAATAAGGAATAAGCTCATACTTCAGTCCATTAGAGCGGATGATGGCAAGAAACTTCTCCCTCAGTTTCCTGAAGTGCCTGAATGAACTCTTTCTCATAAGATAAAGGACATCCTCCTCAGTATGCTCTGGGGCTACCTTGAGCCTGCCGCTGGTATGGTTTTTTATTAGCTCCTCAAGGTACTTTTCTTCAGCTCTGCCGGCAGAGCTGTTGTACTCTTTCATCAGCAGGTCATACCTTACACCGCTGCTCACAAAGGCCTTTTTTATATAAGGCAGCGCGCTCACCTTCCTGTAAAGCTCATTAATATGTTGATGTGATGTATCCATATTATCGCATACTGAAGGCCAGACACATGAAGGCCGGCCGCATTTCATGCACCGCTCCCTGTCTCTCCCGGCCATCCTGTACATGTTGGCTGAGGGTCCGCCAAGGTCAGACAGGTATCCTTTGAACCCATCCATCCGGCTGATCCGTTCAACCTCTCTCATCACCGAGGCTTCCGAGCGGCTACTTACGAACTTGCCCTGATGGGCTGAAATAGCGCAGAAGCTGCATCCGCCAAAACATCCGCGGTGGATATTCACAGAGAACTTAATCATCTCCCAGGCAGGAATAGGACCCTTTTTCGCATAACGGGGATGGGGAGCATAGTTGAACGGAAGATCATAGACGGCATCAGCCTCAGAGCCTGTCACTTCCGGAAATGGAGGATTGACAACAACAACCGTGTCGCCGCATGGCTCAATGAGTCTCACCGGCTTCATGCTGTTGCTTGTCTTCTCAAAAAGGACGAAATTTTCAGCATATACTTTCCGTGAAAGCGTAGCCTCATGGCAGGGATGAAGAATCTTATCCTGTGCCCCCGGTAAGGGTGGCAGCTTCCCTCCTGCCGGTCTCATAAAGGCTGATTGGGGCAGGTCATGTATATCCTGCAGCCTCTCTCCTTCCATCACCCTCCGCGCCAGCTGTGAGACTGCCTTCTCAGCCATACCGTATAAGAGCATATCGGCACCGGTGGATACAAGAACAGAAGGTACCAGTGCATCCTTCCAGTAATCGTAATGCATCAACCTGCGCATAGATGCCTCGATACCCCCGATGAGTACCGGAACGGAGGGAAACAGTTTCTTAAGAGCCTGAGAATATACCGTAGTGGCATAGTCAGGCCTGAAACCAGCCACCCCTCCGGGGGTATAGGCATCGTCAGATCTGAGTCTTCGGGTTGCGGTGTAATGATTCACCATCGAGTCCATGTTACCGGCAGTGACGGCAAAAAAGTATGCCGGCGCACCCAATTTACTGAAATCACGCAGGTCATCCTGCCAGTTGGGCTGAGGCACCACTGCCACACGCATACCAGCAGCCTCCAGCACACGGGCAATCACCGCTGCACCAAAGGAGGGGTGATCAATATATGCGTCACCGGTGAAGAGTATAACATCAGCCCTCTCCCAACCCAGTGCGTTCATCTCTTTTTTGGAGGAAGGCAACCACTCACTGGCATTATTTTGGCCTGTTATCACCCTGCAAAGTTACATATTATACCTAACTTGCCTTTATATAAGGTGAAAAACAGAGGTATCATAATCAGCACAAGGCAATGATCGCAGAACGATTGACATACCTGTTGCGCAGGTCAGTAGTAGTGCCCGGTATTCTGCTGGCACTAAGCGTTATGTGGCTTTGTCCGTCACATCTCGGCGCCCAGACCATTCAGCAACAAAGACCTAGGCTGGGACTGGCACTCAGCGGTGGCGGAGCAAAAGGACTTGCTCACGTGGGAGTAATAAAGGTAATGGAGGAGGCAGGACTCAGGCCGGACTATATTACCGGAGTAAGCATGGGAAGCATCGTCGGCGCAATGTATGCCGCAGGATATTCACCTGACAGCATCGCGGCCATGTTTGAAAGGTATGACTGGGGTACAGCTCTTTCAGACAGGATACCTGAAAATATGATAATTTTTCTTGAGAAAAAAAACTACCACAACAGTCTCATTTCTCTTCCAGTATCACGGAAAAAAATTCTGCTCCCGTCAGGTCTTATTAACGGCCAGCAGATAGAAGCAGGTCTAAACTACTATTTATGGCCTGCATTGTTTATCACCGATTTCTCAAAGTTGCCTGTTCCATTTCTCTGTGTTGCCACTGACATCATCAGCAGCTCCAGGGTTGTTCTGAGAAGTGGTTATCTTCCTGACGCTATCAGGGCAAGCATGTCAATACCCTCGGTCTTTACTCCCGTAAAGACCGACACTGCCCTACTGGTTGACGGCGGAGTTGTGCGGAATTATGCAGTATCAGAGCTTCGGGAGATGGGTGCAGATATAGTTATTGGCTCATACGTAAGCTTCAGGGGAGCAACGGGGAAGGACCTTGAAACAGTATATGGCATTCTTAAGCAGATAGGGCTTCTGACAAGCTTTGCAGACTATGAAGAGCAGAAACAGCTCACTGACATCATGATTGAACCTGATCTGACAGATATCTCAACCCTTTCATTTACCAACATCGACTCAATAATCAGTATTGGTTACAGGGCAGCAGTTCCCTACAGGGAGCATTTCAGGAAGCTGGCCGATTCACTCAATGCAATTGGACCGCAGGAACCGTTTACCCCTCTGCCTGAACGCAATAGATACAAGTTTGACAGGATTTATGTCACCGGCAACGAGACAATAAAAGCCGATCAGATCATTGGCGTCCTCGACATCAAACCGGGTGATCAGGTTGACAGGGACATGCTTGCTGAAAAGATTGAACTGCTTTACGGAAAGGTCTGGTTTGAAAAAGTCAAATACAGAGTCATTCACCGTAATGATTCTGTGATACTGCAGATCGATTGTATCGAACGTCCTAAGGCAATGCTCTACGGGTCACTTCATTATGACCTTGCTCTGGGACCAGGCGTGGTGTTCAATGTATCAGCCAGGGATCTCGTCACAAACAAATCAGTTATTAATCTCGAATCTTTTATAAGCCAGTACTACCGATTGAAAGTCAGTGCAATGCAGTTTCTTGACAAGAGCCAGAAATTCGGAATGGAGGGCTTCTTTTATACAGACAACACTCGCTTCCCTCTGGTCCAGCTCAGGGATGAGACAGGCCCGATGCTCAGCCAAAACGTCATTATCGGTCTGGCTTTAAGCAAAAGAATTAGCCTAAACCATCTGATGAGCTTCACAGGTACATCAGAAAACCAGTACATGATCCCCGATTATATTACCTCAACGCATATAAAGAAGCTCTCATATAAGTACCTGACAATGGGTTTTGACTACCAAGCCAATACCCTAAATTACAAGCACTTCCCAGACAGGGGTTTCAATTATTGCATATCACTTTCATCTTCAAAGCTTCTGAGAGGCATTCTGAAGACAGACACACTCAAGTATTCATACAGCAAGGATGATGTTTCGCCCTTTTCGTTTGACCGCTTCTATTCTGCCAGAGCCAGGTTTATTTCCTATACATCTCCCTCGGATAAGGTTACCCTGAATTTTGGTGGAGATATTCTATTCTCCACCAATGTCAGTTCAATAACCTCCAACAATAATCTCCATTTTCTGGGAGGCATAGAGCCAGTGACAGAACGTTCAATACCAGCCTACGGATTTCATGCCAACCAGATCGCCGTGAGAAATCTGGCAGGGGTAAGATTTG
>CAYQNT010000038.1:0-22868 GCA_964418865.1 uncultured Rikenella sp. | reverse complement strand
TATGACCTGGTTGAGGGCGGCTATTCCGACTGGTATCTGCCCAGTCCGGATGAGCTTCACAAGCTGTATCTTAGCAGGAACCGCATCGGAGGGCTAAATTCAAATTATGATGAGTATTACTGGAGCTCTTCGGAATATACACATGACATGTCATTTTTTGAAACATTTTTCTTTCAGCCCAGTTTTCAGGGATTTCAGGGGAAACATGTACTCTATAGAGTTAGAGCGATAAGGAGCTTTTAAACCGGTTCTTTGGCGCTGTACATGGTTAGCCGTAATACCGGAATTTGATTCTCTCTCCTCTTAAAAGAGATGTGCGCATAAGGGATAATGTAAATTCAGCAGCACAAGGGAACATCTTAAACATAAAATTGTTATACTTTTCAGAATCTAAACTCAACTGATTATCTGATGAGATTGTACAAATATCTGATTGCCGCATTGCTGGCAGTGGTATCATTCACCGCCTGCAATAACCTGAAGGTTGGTAAGGATACCCCCTATGTGGTCATGGTGTCGCTTGACGCCTTCAGGTGGGACTATGATTCCATATATAAAACTCCTGTGCTTGATGATATAGCCAGAAAAGGGGTAAAGGCAGAGAGGCTTATACCCTCTTTCCCCACCAAGACTTTTCCTAATCACTATACTATTGCTACCGGGCTCTACCCTGACCATCACGGACTGGTGAACAACAGCTTTTATGCCCCTGACCTTGACATGGTCTACAGGATAGGTGACCGCGCCATGGTATCCAATGGCGACTTTTATGGAGGTGAGCCGTTGTGGGTCACTGCCCATAATCAGGGTATGAAGACAGCTTCATTCTACTGGGTAGGTACCGAAGCACCAATAAAGGGTATTCAGCCGGACTATTGGAAGGCGTATGACGATGAGGTTCCTTTTGATGCACGTGTTGATACTGTGCTAAAGTGGCTCTCACTGCCGGCGAATAAAAGACCTCATTTTATAACCCTTTATTTCGAGGAGCCTGATGCCATCAGCCATTCCTACGGCCCGCTGTCACCGGAGACAGATGCTATTGTCCGTAGCCTTGACAGCCTCCTGGGGAGGCTTCGCACAGGTATTGCCCGCCTGCCGAATGCCAAAGAGATAAACCTTATCGTTCTCTCAGACCATGGCATGGGCGAAGTTAATGATGTGAGATATAATTATATCATGGACACTCTGCCGCAGGCAATGGTGAAGAGGATCTACGGCGGGAATCCGGTATGGGCTATTGAGCCTGTAGAGGGGATGACTGACAGTGTGCTCTATTATCTTAACATGCAGTATGGTATGAAGGCTTACCGAAGGGAAGAGCTGCCTGCCCACCTGCACTACGGAACCCATCCGCGCATTCCGGCAATAGTGCTTATTGCGGATCCGGGCTGGACAATAGGATTGCGGCCCCTGCCGGGACGCTACTCAAAGGGTGATCACGGCTACGACTGGAAATGGCGTGACATGCACGCAATCTTCTACGCCGAGGGCCCTGCTTTTAAGAAAGGATTCGTTACCGATACTGTATATAACGTTGACATTTACAATATTGTCACCAGGATACTGGGACTGACACCGGCGCCTAACGATGGGAACACGGAACGGATATCACCTCTTTTCAGGTGAAGAATAATTAACAAAATCGATATTCCTTCTGATCTTATTAAAGCCTGTTCGTTTCATTGGTGACATCCGGAACAATTTTTTAAATTCATCAGGTGTCATGTTCAGCCATTCTCTCCTTGTCAGTGATGTGACAGGGAACTCAGGGCCAAGTTCTTTATCAGTGTATGGTACTGCCTTGCTGTTCCATGGGCAGACCTCCTGACACCGGTCGCATCCATAGATCATATTTTCGGTCAACCCCCTGAATTCTTCCGGCAGATCTCCATCATGCTCTATCGTCAGGTAGGATATGCATCGGCGTGCATCTATTGTGCGGTCATGGCAAATGGCCCCCGTAGGGCACGCATCCACGCATAACCTGCAATCGCCGCATCGATCCCGGGCAGAGGTGTCATCATATAAAAACTCTGCTGTGGTAACAATTTCACCAAGGAAGAAGAATGATCCTATATCTTTATTAATAACCATGCTGTGACGCCCGCGCCAACCCAGCCCGGCACGAATGGCCCAGGCCTTTTCTGTCACCGGCCCTGCATCACAGAACAGGCGGCTCACTGAATCCGGCACCTCCTTCTTTATGATCTTCTGTACCCGCTCCAGCTTTTCCTGTATTGCCTGGTGGTAGTCTTTTACCCGTGCGTAACGACTGACGAAGTAATTATCATCTCCGGCGAAAGGTTCATTGCTATAGTAACGGATACCTGCCACAATCACTGATCTTGCCCCTTCCACAAGAGAGGTCACATCTCCTCTTTTATCAAGGTTCCTCTCCAGAAATGTCATGGAACCGTTTTTGCCGGCTCCAATCCATTCAGCTATATGCAGGCTGTCTTCGTGATGCGGTGAAGCCTGAGCGATGCCGGTAATATCGAAGCCTTCCATCCGCAGACTTTCATGGATCTTCCAGGTGAGTGCTATTTTACGGGCGTCAGACAAAGCAGATAAATCAGAGTAATCCTAATTCAAGTTTTGCCTCGTCTGTCAGCATGTCGCGATCCCACGGAGGACTAAATGTGAGGTTAAGGTCGCAATTCTTAACCCCTTTGATACCGGCAACCTTGTATTGTACCTCTTCAACGAGATCCTCAGCCATAGGGCAGTTCGGCGATGTAAGCGTCATGGTTATATGCGCTATCTGTTCCTCATCAACCCTGACCTCGTAGATTAGTCCAAGGTCATAAATATTCACCGGTATCTCGGGGTCAAAGATGCTTTTGAGCACACCTACTATACGTGCTTCAGTCTCCTGTATCTCCTGTATGTTCATGATTGTTTCTGTTTTGATTTATAAGCAAGGGCATAGAGGCGCATCTGCTTCATCATGGCAAGAAGCCCGTTTGAACGGGTGGGGGAGAGGTTTTCACGCAGCCCTATCTTTTCAATGAAGTAGATGTCAGCGCCCAGTATCTCATCAGGGGTGCGGCCCGAGAAGACCCTTACCAGCAGGGCCACTATGCCACGGGTGATAAGAGCATCGCTATCTGCAGTGAATGTTATCACATCGTCCTCAATTGAGGGATATAACCACACCTTGCTCTGGCAACCCTCAATGAGGAAGTCAGGGCTCTTGTGTCTCTCATCGAACGCCGGGAGTGTTTTTCCCATGTCAATGAGATACTCATACCTCTCCATCCAGTCGCTGAAGAGAGCAAACTCCTCTATGATCTGATCCTGTATTTCGTTTATTGTCATTGTTATATCGTCAAGCGAACATTTCATTCACCCTGGTGACACCTCTAACCAGTGCGTCAATTTCTTCCTCCGTATTGTAGAAGGCTATCGATGCCCTTATGTTTCCACTGATGCCGTATCGTTCCATCAGGGGCTGAGCGCAGTGCGTCCCTGTTCTTACTGCAATGCCCATCTTATCAAGGATCATGCCGGCGTCATACTGGTGTATCTTGCCAATAGCGAAGGAGACAACAGAGACCTTCGCCGGGGCGGTGCCGTAAATATGCATACCCTCCAGGGCTGACAATCCTGCCGTTGCCCTTGCCAGCAGCATCTGTTCCCTTTTGGCCACGCCTGTACGCCCCAGGAGAGTAATATAATCAAGAGCGGCTGCCAGCCCTATGGCTCCGATGAAGTTGGTGGTGCCTGCCTCAAACTTGAAGGGCAGGTCATTGTATGTTGTCTTCTCAAAGGTGACGTTAGCAACCATGTCGCCTCCTCCCTGGTAAGGAGGGATCTCGTTCAGCAGCTTCTCCTTTCCGTACAGCACGCCGATACCTGTGGGGCCGTAAGCCTTGTGCCCGGAGAAGACGTAAAAGTCGCAGCCGATATCAGTCACATCAACCGTGCCGTGCTGTATGCCCTGGGCGCCGTCAATCAGCACCGGTATGCCATGGCGGTGTGCCTCTTCAACTATCTCCTTAACAGGATTGATGGTGCCGAGCACGTTGGATACATGTGTTACTGATACTATCCGTGTTCGCTCGGTGAGCATGCTGCGGTATGCGTCAAGATCAAGAACCCCATCGTCTGAGAAGGGTATGATCTTCAGCCTGGCCTTCTTCCTTTCGCAGAGCATCTGCCAGGGAACAATGTTGGCATGGTGTTCCATGCCACTGATTAGTATCTCATCGCCTTCGCTGATGTATCTTTCACCGAATGAGAAGGCCACTGCGTTGATGGAAGCTGTTGTTCCTGCAGTAAAGATGATCTCTTCTTTTTTTGACGCGTTGATGAATGCTCTTACTGTCTCGCGGGCTGCCTCATAACGGTCAGAGATCATGTCAGAGAGGTAGTGCACACCCCTGTGAACATTGGCGTTGGCTGTACGGTACATCTCATCCATCACTCTGAGCACCTGCTCAGGCTTCTGGGTGGTGGCGCCGTTGTCAAGATAAACGAGTGGCTTTCCATGAGCCATTGTTGAGAGGATCGGAAAGTCCGACCTTATCTCTTCAATGCTTTTTGAAAGTTTTATCATTTCATTCAGTTGCATTGTATTGCACATGATGCACAGCGCGACAGCTCGCCGCGGAGACGTTTCAGCACGAGGCCGTCAATGCGGTCACGCAGCGCCTCGATAGGGATCTTTCTGATCACGTCATGGGCAAACCCAAACATTAGCATAAGCTTCGCTTCACGGGCATCAATCCCACGTGAGCGGAGGTAGAAGAGGGCATCCGGATCAAGCTGGCCTACGGTGGCGCCATGGCTGCACTTCACATCATCAGCATAGATCTCAAGCTGTGGCTTGGTATCCATCTTTGCTGTGTCAGAGAGGAGGATGTTGTTGTTACTCTGGAAGGCATTAGTCTTCTGAGCATCCTTGTGTACCATGATGCGTCCGTTAAAGGCTCCGGTGGCGTTGTCGTCAAGCACCCCCTTGAATAGCTGCGTGCTGTCACAGTTAGGAGCAACGTGGTCAACCTGCACGAAGTTGGCAATGTGTTGTTCTTTGTCTGCCACGAAAAGTCCATAGCTATGGGCCTCACTGTTTTCTCCTGCAAGGCGGTGCCATGTGGCGTTCCGTACCAGTCCGCCGTGAAGGGTGATATTGTTTGATGAGGAGAAACTGTTACGCTCCTGGTGAATGAACGTATGTGTTACAATCCCGGAGTCGTTATGCTGGTTTTGCAGCCTGATGATCTCAAAGCGGGCGTTCTCTCCCACAAAGACCTCTGTCACAGTATTGGTCAGAAAATGCTGTGGTGACAGGGCATGATCACAGACAAGAAGCGAAAGTTGTGCTCCTTCCTCAACAACAATCAAATTACGGTCCTGTGAAAAGATATCCTTGCCTGCATGAAGCAAGTTAACTATCTGTATCGGCTTAGTGTATACTGTTTTACGTGGGACATAGAGAAAGAGCCCGTCTGACGCCAGTGAGGTGTTCAGCGGCACCAGCCCGTCGTTCTTATTCTGAACATACTTGTTGTAGTGCTTCTCTATCAAGGCTGGAAACTGCTTTGCCGCGGCCCTCATGCTTCCGACCCATATACCGCCGGGCAGCATCACCAGACCTTCTTCCCCGCGCGGGAAGAAACCATTGAGCAATACCATATTCCATACGTCAAGGTCTTCCACCTCACAGTGAAACTTCTCTGCCTCCCTGAAATCCGCAGGCATAGGAAAGTAGTACTTTTCATACTTGCGCCCGAATGATTTTTCCAGGTTAGTATACTTGTACGCTTCGTTTTTCTTGTCGGGAATTCCCAAACGGAGAAATTCGTCAAAGGCAGCAGGGCGGTACCTGTTGAAGATCTCGGGAGAGTCTTTCAGGAAGGTGCCGTAGCTGCCAGCCCATAGTGCTGATAGTTCTTTTATTACTTCCGGTCTGTAGTCCATGTCTCTTTCTCCTCCCTGACTTCTGCTTCTTTTCTTATCCAATCGTATCCTCTCTCCTCAAGTTCGAGAGCCAGTTCAGGTCCTGCCGATCTCACTATACGGCCGTCATAGAGCACATGCACGTAATCGGGCACAATAAAGTCAAGCAGTCTCTGGTAGTGAGTAATGACAATGACTGATGTGTCAGGTCTGCGTATCTTGTTAACACCGTTGGCTACAGTCCTCAGTGCGTCGATGTCAAGTCCTGAGTCTGTCTCATCCAGGAGGGCCAGTCTGGGCTCAAGCATGGCCATCTGGAATATCTCATTCTTTTTTTTCTCGCCACCGGAGAATCCTTCATTGACGCTTCTGTTTGTCAGGGCCGAGTCTATGTCAACCAGCTCCTTCTTCTCTCGCATAATGCGCAGGAAGTCAGAGGCCGACAGTGGGTCAAGCCCCCGGTATTTGCGCTGCTCATTGATAGCTGTCTTCATGAAGTTGACCATGCTTACGCCGGGTATCTCTATCGGGTACTGGAATGAGAGGAAGATGCCTTCACGAGCTCTCTCTTCCGGAGACATGTCAAGAAGGTTCTTACCCTCGAAGACGACTGTGCCGTGGGTGACTACTGCTATCTCACGCCCGGTAAGCACACTGGCCAGGGTGCTCTTACCACTTCCGTTGGGGCCCATGATAGCATGTATCTCACCGGGCTTTACCTCGAGGTTGAGACCCTTGAGTATCTCTTTATTTCCAATTGAGGCTTTGAGCTCCTTTATCTGTAACAAAAATTCACTTTTCATATCTTGTCTGTGGTAAAATCAATATTAACCTACACTGCCTTCAAGGCTTATCTGCAGAAGCTTCTGCGCTTCCACGGCGAACTCCATTGGCAGCTTATTGAGTACCTCACGGGCGTAGCCGTTTACTATCAGTCCTATGGCATCCTCGGTAGATATTCCCCGTTGGTTGCAGTAGAAGATCTGGTCTTCGCCTATTCTTGAGGTTGTTGCTTCGTGTTCCACTATTGCTGAAGGATTATCCACTTCGATGTAGGGGAACGTATGTGCACCGCATTTATCTCCAAGCAGCAGTGAGTCGCACTGAGAGAAGTTGCGTGCTCCCTCGGCTTTGCCCAGTACCTTCACCAGTCCCCGGTAGCTGTTCTGGCTGAAGCCGGCCGAGATGCCCTTGGAGATGATGGTGCTTCTGGTGTTTTTGCCGATGTGGAACATTTTGGTACCGGTGTCAGCCTGCTGGTAGTTGTTGGTGACGGCCACGGAATAGAATTCGCCGATGCTGTTATTCCCTCTGAGGATGCATGACGGGTACTTCCATGTTATTGCTGAGCCTGTCTCCACCTGTGTCCATGAGATCTTTGAGTCATCACCCTTGCATATGCCGCGTTTGGTGACGAAGTTGAAGATCCCCCCTTTACCCTCCTTGTCGCCGGGGTACCAGTTCTGAACGGTGCTGTATTTTACCTCAGCGCCCCGTTCAGCCACTATCTCGACAATGGCGGCATGGAGCTGATTCTCATCACGCATGGGTGCCGTGCACCCCTCAAGGTAGCTAACGTAAGACTCCTCGTCGGCTATGATCAGCGTGCGTTCAAACTGCCCCGTATTAGCGGCATTGATGCGGAAGTAGGTAGAGAGTTCCATAGGGCACCTGACGCCCTTTGGTATGTAGCAGAATGAGCCATCGGAGAACACAGCCGAGTTCAGAGTGGCAAAGAAGTTGTCAGTATAGGGGACGACGGAGGCCATGTACTTCTGCACCAGCGACTGATGTTCCCTGACAGCCTCTGAGAAAGAGCAGAAGATGATACCCATCTCTGCCAGCGTCTCACGGAATGTTGTTTTTACTGAGATAGAGTCCATAACGGCATCAACGGCCACACCTGTCAGACGCTTCTGCTCCCCGAGGGGTATACCGAGTTTATCAAATGTCTTGAGTAATTCCGGGTCCACATCGCTGAGGCTTTCCGGACCCTTGGTCTGCACAGGGGCTGCATAAAAAATTATATCCTGGTAATTGATCTCAGGTATTTTCAGATGTGCCCATGTTGGCATCTTCATAGTCAGCCAGTGCCTGTATGCCTTAAGGCGGAATTCTAGCATCCATTCAGGCTCTTCCTTCTTTGCAGAGATAAGCCTGACCACGTTTTCATTAAGTCCTTTAGGGATAACCTCGGTCTCAATATCGGTCACAAAGCCGTACTTATAATCACCGGTGGTTACCTCATTCAGTACATTATCCTGATCTTTTTCCATTTTCTTCTCCCTTCAACAGATACACTCACTCAACAATTAGGCCCTGCTAATGTTTGAGCTATCTTTTTGAATTGTGCAAAATTAATCAAAAATGACGAGATGGAGGGAGGATGGTATAAGGGTTTGAGAGTAATAAAGAAGCTCATTGAGGCTGACTTTAGCTGGATCTGTTACAAGCACGGTGTGCTCCTACCGGCATTTGAAAATGAGAGCTCCAATTCCAGCCTCAGTTCTACATTGGGCTTTTATGTTTTGTACGGTGTCTGAATTTCAACTTCTATCTTTTCTTTAACTGCCGGCGCAGCTTTTCTTCCACATTTTTCAGCAGTTCCATCCAGTTGTCCCCCGAATCGGAAGCGTAAGCATCCCTACCAGGAATACCAAATCTAACCCCCACCTTTTTTGCATTTATTGTTTTTGCGCTTTTATCTGTAAAATAAACATCTACAAAATTGACTTCGGAAACATGCCTTTTTAACCTGCCAATTGCATCTCTTATCTCCTGCTGTACCTCATCGCTAATATTAATATCTACTGCCTGTACGTCTAACTTTATGCCTTCAAAACTTTCTGTGTAGTTCATGCTTATAATTTTTCGAGTTCACCACAAAGATAAGTTTTTAAAAAATACCTACGGGTAATAGACCTGCTACTTGTCTATAGTACCTGAATTTACCTTTATTCTGTAACCTTAATTCAGAGGTCTAAAGGTATTTCATATTCCGGTTTTCTGCGGCGAAACAGGAAGTTCCCGTTGCGTACAGACTTCGATAAATAAATATAAATTATTGTTATCTAAAGGAATACGCTAATTATAAAAGTAGAACTATCTTTGCAGTTTATATATAAAAGCCATGACATATTTCAAAAACAAAAATATTTTACTGCAATTCAGCGATATCATCAATGCCCAATCGGTATTAAAAAGCGTTGTGAAGTTTACGCCACTTGAACGCAGCAAATCTTTTTCAACCATGTCGGAGGCCGATGTTTACCTGAAACTGGAAAATTTTCAGACTACAGGTTCCTTTAAGGTAAGGGGCGCCTATTACAAAATTAAAAATCTTAGCCCCGAAGAAGCCGCTAAAGGCGTACTTTGTGCTTCGGCAGGCAATCATGCCCAGGGTGTGGCTTATGCAGCATCAAGCCTGGGTGTAAAAAGCACGGTGTTTATGCCCGTATTTGCCCCTCCGCTCAAGGTAATTGCTACGCGGGCCTATGGCGCCGAGGTGGTACTCATCGGCGACACCTTCGATGATGCCTTCAATGCTGCTATTGAATTTGGCAAGAAATCAGGTGCCACTTTTATACATCCGTTTGACGATCCATATATTATTGCAGGACAAGGCACCATTGGCCTTGAGATATTTGAACAACTGCGTGAGGTGGAAGATGTGGTAGTACCCATTGGCGGTGGCGGACTGATTGCCGGCATTGCCATTGCATTGAAACAACTCAATCCCCGCATTCGCGTGATTGGTGTGGAAGCTGATGGCGCACAATCTATGAAAGTTTCCATGGAAAAAGGGGAACCGGTTACCCTCAACTCGGTCAATACCATAGCTGACGGTATCGCTGTAAAATCGCCGGGCAAGCTTACTTTTGATGTGACGCGCAAATTGGTGGACGAACTGGTAGTGGTGAATGATGCCGAGATAGCCCGTACGGCCTATCTGCTGCTGCAACGCGCTAAAATCCTCACTGAGCCTGCCGGGGTGGCAGCAATGGCAGCCGTGCTTTATCAGAAAGCCAGCACAAAAGGCCGAAAGGTGGTCGTGATAATCAGCGGAGGAAATGCCAATATGTCCATACTCGAACAAATCCTTGAAAAAGGTGTGATGGATGAAGGCCTGCGTGCCCGTATCCAGGTGCTTATCCCTGATCAGTCCGGAAAGTTAAAGGCAATTATCACTATCCTGGATAAAATGAAAGCAAGCGTTCACGACATTGAACACGAACGTTCTACGACAAGCGTACCGGTGGGGTATGTACAGGTAACCATCACTTTTAACTTACAAGATACCAAGCAACTGCCAACCATACTCAAAGAACTTGAAGAACGGGGAATGCAGTACGAAGTGCTCAGATAAGAAGAAGCCTTTGTAATAGCTGAAAAAATATACAAGCAATAATGATGTTTTGGAAAAACCACATTCCGGCTTTATCTGGGTTTAAAAGGAAAGGGTATATTGCTCCGTGTAGCCAATGTCCGTGCCGAACATAAGATTCTTCGACTATGCTCGGGATTTGTTGAAACTAAAGGATTGGGGCAAGTAGCCCCGTTATCTTTTCGCAAAGATGGATGTATTTGGGTCTGTTGATCCAATCCAATGAGTTAATCTCGGACGATTGTTGTATGTCGTTATCAAATGCCGCCTGCAACTGCTGTACAATTGTTTTGCTGTATAGCATTGCATTTACCTCAAAATTGAGGTCAAAGCTTCGGTAGTCCATATTGGCTGATCCTACAACGGACAGGTTGTCGTCGATAATCATAACTTTGGAATGTACAAATCCTTTTTTATATTCAAATATCCTCACCCCTTGGCGCAGCAGCTCTTTGTAGTACGAACGTGCTGCGGAATTCACAATCCTTGAATCTGATTTCCCAGGTATCAGCAGTTTTATTTTAACACCACTTTTTGCTGCAATTAGGAGGGCATCCATCAAACTTTCTCCCGGAATAAAATAGGGACTCGTGATTAGCACTTGTTTTCTTGCTGTCCCAATGGCTTCTAAGAGAGAATAGAAAATGACAGGCAATTTAGAGTCGGGGCCGGAGGGTGCTATCTGCACCAGTTCATCCGTTATTTTTTCTTTTTTGGGATATGGTGGGAAATAATCTGCTCCAAATTGCATCTTTTTTTTGGCACAAAAATTCCAATCGCAAAGGAACATGTATTGCAAATAGAATGTAGCCGGCCCGTCTATCATTAAGTGGGTGTCGCGCCAGTATAAATCATTTTTAGCCTGGGTGTCGTTTCTGTATCTATTGCTGATGTTGATACCACCAATAAAAGAATTTTTACCGTCAATTACAATTATTTTTCGGTGGTTTCTATAGTTTAGCCGATTAATGAGGGCGTACCATTTTATTTTATAAAAAGGAGCTGTTTCTATGCCATTCTCCTCCAATCTTTTGATAAATTGTTTCCCCAGGTTATGGCTTCCAAAATCATCGTACATAAAACGCACTTCTACACCCTGCTGTGCTTTTTTAATGAGCATATCTGCAATGGAATTTCCGGTCTCATCATTTTCATAAATATAGTATTCCAAGTGAATGTGTGATTTTGCATTCTCCAAGGCATTCAATAGTTCGGGAAACTTTGCTTCACCGTTTATAAGCAATTTTACAACATTGTTCCCTGTCAATGGGCTTGAGCTTGAGTTGCGGATAAAACGAGCCAAATTAAGATGCTCAGAAGATAATAAACCCGAATTTAAAACCTGCTCAGAATAGTTCGAAATATTAATAAATATTTTTTGATGGACTACTTCATCCTCATCAATTTTTCTAGAATATAATTTACGTTTCCGATAGTTGATACCGAAGAAAAAATAAAAAAACACACCAAAAAAGGGCACTAAAACAATCAGTAGGATATAAGCCAAAGCCTTGACTCCGCTGCGTGTATCGTATAATACGCGGAGGATAACCACGAGTATTGTAACAAGGTACAAGATTTCGAACAAAAGTAACCATTTCATAGAATTTGTTTTTAGGATTGGTAGGAGCTCTTTAAAAATAATTTTCCTTATATCTAAGAGATCCGTTTTCTATTACTTTTCGAATATTATTATACGCACCTGTAGCATTAAGAAGACAACCCGATCAGCTTGATTTAAAATTCGCTTATTTAGAAAACTTTATCCGAATTTTAATCACCTAATTCCACATGGATTTCTTCCATCAGGTTTTCATATCGCTCTTTCAATCCTGAAGATAGTTTTTTAGATGATCTGTGTAGTTTTCTTAGCTGCTTTTAAATTCTTGACGGTTTTATTTACCGCCTCTTGACCGTAGTCTGTAATTATTAATTTATATTTCTTCAGGGCCTTTGCAGAGGTCATTCCTATTCCACCTACCCCTCCGGTGATTACTATTACTTGATTATTCGTGTCTTTCATGGTTAAACTTATTATTGACTACTCAGTAATTTTGCTGCGTAAATATGTTTCATACTATTCATTACTCCAAAAAACGCAGCAAGGGGAGATATAAACAGACAAAAGGAAAAACAACAGGAATGTCTTCTCCGAATTATGCTCTGCCTTTGGGGGACACAATTTCTTAACAGGGTAGTATAGCCTGGTAAATAGTTGCGAATAGTCCATTCAACCATATAGGATTTACCGAAAAAACTATATACCTTTATTTCCGAATGTAATGAAATATTCCTGCATACCAGGGATATTGCAGGTGTTTTTTCTTTTATAATGCTTTGATATGTTTTCTTACTAGTACACAACCCAAATAAGACGAAATGAGACTACAAAAAAAAGTATTGATGGCAGTTGATGTAGCTGCGATATCCAAACAACAAATAGATACAGCCATAGTACTTGGACAGTTATATAATTCGGAAATTATTGTTATGTCTGTTTTGTCAGATACTGATTTAAGTGATGACCTTAAGACGATCGTTGTTCAGGCCATTACTGATTCTTTGAATAAGATAAGAGAGACGCTCAAAAAGGAGAGAGTTCATACTAAAGAGCCCGTAATCGCATATGGAAGGCCGGAAGATGAAATTCTTAAGGTGGCCATTGAGGAAAACGTTAATCTGATTTTAATTAGTTCAGGCAGCAAAGGTAAAAGTGAAAAATTCAAGCTGGGCACCACAGCTGGGAAGCTTCTCAGACTATCAGACATGCCGGTGTGGGTTGCTAATTTGAATGATGCAATAGGATTTAAGAATATAATATGCCCTGTTGATTTTTCAGACACCTCAAAGCGCGCTCTTGAAAACGCAATAATATTGGCTAAGGATTTAAAAGCTGCTTTAAGGATTTTGGCTGTTTATGAGCCGTTTTCAAATGCCTCCGCAAGATTGAATCTTGACGAAGAAAAGGAGAACTTCTATAGGTTACAGAAGTTCGAACAGGAAAAGGATCAATTTATAAAGTTATTCAATTTAGATGGGGTAGATTACAAAGTAGATATTCAACATGGTAATCCTCATGAAATAATTTTGCATACAATTGAAGAATACAATCATGATCTATTGGTAATGGGAACAAATGGGCGCACAGGATTAAACAGATTAATAATGGGCAGCATCACGGAGAAAGTTACCCGTGAAATGCCATGTTCTTTTATTACAACGAAAAGATTCCATTAGGATTAGATTATCAAATTAATGTCTAGGTAGAGCGGTTCGTTACCTCCCCGCTCCCACACAGATCCGGACGAGCGGTTTGCCCGCATCCGGTTCCTCAGTAATTAGATTCGCTATTAAGGTACATAAGAATGCTTGATCAAGGGTTTGACCAGAGGAATCCATTTATCAACTGAAAGGGAAAAGGACTCCCAGTTCCACTTTCGTTTCCCTCGGTACGGATACCACTATGCCTGCTTCTTGTTCTTACCATCACTACAGGAGCAACAAGTTTCCTGAGTAATCCGGTCTTTAGGTCACGCAGTAGACCGACTAATCTGCGTTTTCTCATGTGGAGACGTTAGGCTCTCCAATTCAATTAATAGATAGTGATGCCAGTAGGTCTCTTTCAGGATTTGGAGGTTGGGCTTATTACGAGAATTTCCTCAAACAGCCTGATCAGATTGCCGGAGGAGCGACGTTGTGGCAACCTTAAGCTTGCGAGGTTAAGAAGAATATATAGCACTCAGCAGGTAGCTGAAAGAGCAAATATCAGCAGGCCTACATTATTATCTATTGAAAAGGGTAATCCAAATGTAAGTATTGGCACATATGTAAAAGTTCTTTTTGTTCTCGGATTGGAGAAGGATATTTTACAATTGGCAAAAGATGATACTCTTGGCAGAAAACTTCAGGATGCAAAATTATTAGTGAAAAAACGTGCACCAAAAACTAAGAATAAAGGACTGACTGATGGAAGCGAAGAATAACAATAGAATTATTTATGTCTATACGCATTGGACGGGTCCCAATCTGCCCGGGTTTCACAGTTCCGAAAGACATCAGTAGAATTGCCATGCTTTAGGCATTTTATTATTTGTTGTTAATAACCAGTGCACCAATGACACCCGGGACCCATCCGCAGAGGGTGAGGAGGAAGACAATCAGCACTGAGCCGCATCCCTTGTCAATGACCGCGAGCGGAGGGCAGAAAATGCATACCAGAACCCGTAGGAAACCCATTGTTACGTCTATTTACTATTGTCGCAAATAGTGATTTGTGATTGTTGCGATTACAAAGTTAAAAAATTTCACTACTCCTTCACGCTCGCCTCTCTGAAGAGATGATCAGCGGCCTGAAGTATCTTCAGCCTCAGATCTGCCGGGTAGCCTGGACGATCATCAAGGAATTTTTCAACGGTTTCTCGTGCGCTGACCGAGTGATGTCCTTCAAGTGTGGTGCTGATCCAGTTGCCCGGGAAGAATATGTCACCGGTACTTTTTATTTCTTCAAGGAGCTCCAGCGAGGGGAGTATGTATTGTTCCGCTTTCTCTGCTACCATAGGATGGTGAAGGTATCCCAGTGCTTCGAGTACCCATGGCTCATGTTCGCGGTTGGCCGGATCACGCAGGCTGTTGAAGAAGGCATCTCGCACAGCAGTATCAGACGAGACGGAGGGTATCACAAAGTCGAATCGTTCCAGCCTGTCTTTTCCCGCTATTCGGTCACGCTGCGCGGCGATGATCTGTTGTGCATCAGGGTCTCCTTTAAGCACTAATGTCAGCGCCAGGGTACATTGCTCATCTTCGCTTAGCTTAACCCCTCCGGGCAGTTCGCCATGCTTCCAGAAATACTTCAGATACGACAACCCATTGCTGCTGACAACCACGCTGCGGTACAATCCGTACCAGCTCCTTATTTCAGAGGGAGTCTCAGCTGACATCATCTTGCTGTAAATCATCTCCTCTGTCTCTGTAGCCTTCAGCGCACGATCATCCGGGGTGAGGAAATTCCACCACACCGATGAGAATCTGCCCGAGAGGTAGTTGCGCAGTTGAAGATCATTTTCTGTTTCGAGCCCGGCAAAAGCAGCTTTGTAAAAGGCCTCCGGCGTCACTGTTCTGTTGACAAGGTTCTCGTACATGTTGATCCACATGATACCCCTCAGCAGCGGGTCGCTGAATTCACTTATATTACCGGTGAGGTGAAGGATTGTAAGGCTGTCAAAAAGGAATGTTCCATAGGCTCTTCCTGAGATGTCAGGTATGATGCACAAGGGCTCGTCCGCGACCGTGATGAATGACTTTCTGTCTCCGGGCGCGATTTGGCCGGTAACAGTATCAGTTGAGGTTATGACCATCGTATTCAGTGTCTGTGGCCAGTGTCTCAGGGCACCTGTGGGGTCATCCTCGCGAAAGGAGACCTTGAAGCCATCTTCAATGCTGACCACCGGCTGTATTTCCGGCATGTCTGACTCCCTGACCCACATTCTGCTCCACTCTCCGAGTGGCTTTCGTGAAACTTTCTCCAGTATGGCAATGAGGTCATCCCACCGGGCATTGCCCCATGAGTATTCCTTAAGGTATATCTGCAGACCCTTTCTGAGTATTTCCTCGCCGGCAAGATTTTCAAGCTGACGCATGACAATGGGCGCCTTGTTATAGATGATGGCTCCGTAGAGGGAGCCGGCATCCTTCATGTTTCCAAGCTCCTGGATGATGGGGTTTGTGCCGCTTGTACGATCAACTGCATAGGCAGCCGGGTAGCGTGACAGTAGAAAGCGGAGATCATGGTTGACATCCGGGAAGTCAGGACCGGCAATCTTGTCTGACATATAACCGGCGAACACCTCCTTCAGCCATACGTCGTCAAACCATTTCATAGTCACCAGGTCACCGAACCAGATGTGTGAGGTCTCATGGGCTATCAGGGAGGCGCGCGACAGTCGCTCATTGAGGGTGGGGGAGGATTCCAGCATGAGGGATGAGGCACGGTAAAAGATTGACCCCGGGTGCTCCATGCCACTATACTGGAATGGCGGTATCAGCACAAAACCGAACTTCTCAAACGGATAGGGTATCTGTGTATAATCTTCAAGCCATTTCAGGGCGCTGTAGTGCAGCCTGAATATCTCATCGGCATTGTTTTCAATATATCCTGGACGTGTCTCACGGTGAAGCATCTCCATCTTTACCCCGTCGATCTCTTTCTCCAGCATCTCAAATCGCCCTGCCGCAAAGGCAAAGAGATAGGTGCTGATGGGAGGGGTGGGACTGAACCGGAGAGAGATTCTCTCACCGGTTGTATCTGCAGAGACAACCGGGCTGTTTGATATGGCCCTGTATTGCAGCGGTATATCAAGTGTTAGAGAGAAAAGACCTTTCAGATCGGGCTGGTCAAAACAGGGGAAAGCCGTTGAGGCCCGGTCAGGCACAAACAGGGTGTAGAGGTAATCCTCGTTCCTGTTCAAAGAGAGGTCCCCGGCACGGAATGTGATCTCCACCCTGTTGTATCTTCGAGACAGCAAGTCCCCGTCGATCACTACGTGACCATTAGTCAGGGTTGCTTCAACACTCAGGCCATTGACGGTTACAGCGCGGAGATGGTCATCAGGAACCCGAAAATCAATCACCAGCGGCTGTCGCCTGGAGGAAAGGCTGAACTCGATTACGGCGGAACCTTCAATCGGAGACTGTCTCCCTTCGTTGATACTGAACCCCAACTGGTACCTGACATCACTGACAGTCTCAGAGCGGTAGGTGGCAAGCATCTTTGATACTCCAGCCCCGGTATACTCATCCATATCGATGCGTCTGCAGGAGATGACAGCTAAAACTGAAGCTGTAACAGCCACGACAATTAAGAATCTTAAAAACTTATTTCCCATAACCGGCAATTGTATTGATCAAATATACTTAAATGGCGATAATCGTCCCGTACTGATCAAATATACATAATCGGCTAGAACTGTTCAGGGTTGCTAAAACATGCTTAATCGGAAATATTTGGCCGCGTTGATTAAATACACCTTTGGACAGCCTGCCCGCATTGATCAGGTTTTATTAATTATCTGACCGGACCGGACCTTTGGCTTCAAAGGTTCGTGCTAAATAACATAACAGAGTGAAAATTCATTTTTTATCTTTAGGCTGACATTTCAAATAAATAATTACCATGAAGAAGCTCTTTTCTTTTACGTTACTGATCTCACTTTACCTGGCCTCGGCCGGACAAGATCACGCCGCATTCCTTTCAGACCCTGCAATATCACCTGATGGGTCAAAAATAGTTTTTGTATCTGAAGGCGATCTCTGGATGACCGGAAGCAGCGGTGGTACCGCTCTTCGCATGACAGCTATGGCCGGCGAGGAGTCGTCACCGCGGTTCTCTCCCGATGGTAAGTGGCTGGCTTTTTCATCAACCCAGAACGGTAATGCTGATCTATATATCATGTCTCCGGAAGGAGGGAGTGTAGTTCAGCTTACCAGTCACGACGGAAATGATTATGCTGACAGTTGGTCATGGGATTCACGCACTGTATATTTTACATCTGACAGATACAATACTTTTGGTACCTACAGTATAGGCACTGACGGCGGAACACCCGTACGTCTCTTCTCAGACAATTATTTTGATCAGGCTCATAACGTGGTGGAAATACCAGCCACTGCCGGGCCGGCCTATTACTTCACCTCCTCATGGGAGAGCTTTACCTTTCCTCAGAGGAAAAGATATCGTGGAGAAAATAATCCTGACATTGAGTATTATAACAAAGCCACCGGGGAGTATAAGCGTCTTACAACATGGGAGGGGAAGGACTTGTGGCCGTCAGTTGACCGAAAAGGGAAATTATGGTTTGCTTCCGATGAGGCTAATGATGAGTACAATCTTTGCACATTGGAAAACGGAAGCAAGAAGCATGTTACATCATTCAGCACCTCTATCCGCCGGCCTCAGGTAAGCGCTGACGGCAGGTTTGTTGTCTTTGCCCTTGATTACCGCATCTGGACTTATGATGTGGCCAAAAATACAAGCTCGTTATGTGACATTCACCTCTGGTCAAATGAGACTCTTGCAACGGAGATAGCCTATAACAGCTCAGGAAAGATCACTGACTTTGACGTTTCAGCTGATGGGAAGAAGCTAGCCTTTGTCTCACGCGGGAGGCTCTTTGTGTCAGACCTTGCCGGCAAATTCATCCGGGAGATGCCAACCGATAGAATGGAGAGGGTCAACGAGGTGAGATGGATGAATGATAATGAATCGCTTCTATACATCCGCACGGTTAAAGGCTGGGCAAACCTGTTCACCTTATCTGCCTCTGCCCCGGTGGGTGAAAAGCAGTTAACCCGGAATGATAAGACAGCACAGAACCTGCTGATCAGTCCTGACGGTGACAAAGCACTTTATGTCAGCGGCGACAGCCATATTGACCTGATGAACCTGAAGAACTTCGATGTCAAAACAATTATCACCGGCGAGTTCTGGTTCAGGGTCTCTCAGCCCCGTTTCTCGCCGGATGGGAGATACATACTATATACACCATACCATAATTTTGAACAAGATATCTCCATCTACGACCTGAAGGAGGATAAGACATATGCCATCACTAGCAACGGTGTGGCTGAGGAAGATCCCTTCTGGTCACCTGACGGCAGGTATATTTATGTTAGCGCCGACAGGTACAATGCCGGCTTCCCGCGCGGCGGAGTGAGCAAGTTGTACCGCATCCCACTATATCGTTTCAGTGAGTCGCTCCGTACAGACGAGTACAATAAACTTTTCCTGAAAAAACCCGCCAGAGACAGTGCAAAGATTGACATAAAGATAGAGACGGAGGGGATCACAGACAGGTGGGAACAGATCTGGGTGAAGGGGAACGCACAGTCGTCACCTTATGTCTTCACCGTCAGCGGAAAGACCAATCTCTTTTTCAACAACTCGCCTAGCCCGGGTGAGAGAGTGCTGACCAGGGTAGAGCTCTCCCCGTTTGACCCGCCTAAGAGCACCGCTATAGGTGATAAGGGTTTCAGCCGCCTGATCATGGTCAAAGATAAGCTCTATGCCTTGATAAGTGGCGATGTGTATACTGTGAACCCAACAGCGGGGAAGACTGAGAAAATAACCTTGTCGGCATCTTTTAGCAAAAGCCTTAATGATGAGTTTGTTCAGATGTTCTATGAGAACTGGTCTACTCTGGCAGAGTACTATTATGATAAGGATTATCATGGTGTTGACTGGAAAGCCATACTCGCCAGATACGAACAGTTTCTGCCTCTTATAAGGAGCAGGGATAACCTCCGTACTATTCAGAACGACATGCTCGGTGAGCTCAACTCCTCGCATCTGGGATTCACCAGCCAGGGCGTAGAGGCGAAACCGTTCTACAGGCTTCAGACAAACGCTACAGGAATACTGTTCAGTGACAGGGATCCATTTGAAGTTACCGGTTGGGTTGACCGCTCACCGGCTGACCTGACGGATACGCCGCTCAGGCCGGGCGACAGGCTTATCTCTGTTAACGGTGTGGCTGTTGATGAAAAAAGCGGACGTGAAAAGGCGTTCTCACTGCCGCAGCTGGAGAAAGAGCTTACTATGCGATTCTCAAGGAAAGGCAAGGAGTATGATATGACCCTTGAGCCGGTCAGCTCTTCTGCTCTGAAGACTCTGCTTTATGACAGCTGGATAGAACAAAACAGAAAATATGTTGACAGCCTGTCCGGTGGTAAGGTTGCTTATGTCTATATGAAGGACATGGGTACACCGAGCCTTGAGAAGTTCATGATAGATATGACCGGTATTGCGTTGGGCAAGGAGGCTCTCATACTTGATGTACGAAATAACAGAGGAGGCAATGTGCATGATGATGTGATAAAGTTTCTCTCGCAGAAGCCTTATCTGGAGTGGCAGTCGCGCAACGGCAAGCGCTCACCACAGCCTAATTTTGCACCTTCAGGCGGCCCTATCATACTTATGGTTAATGAACAGTCGCTTAGTGACGCGGAGATGACGGCCGCAGCATTCCGGACACTTAAGCTGGGAACAATACTTGGCACTGAGACTTACCGGTGGATTATCTTCACCTCTGGCAGACAGTTGGTTGACGGTTCCAATACACGATTACCGGCATGGGGCTGCTATGATCTGGAGGGTAATGACCTGGAAAAGACGGGTGTCAAGCCTGACATCTATGTGCGCACCACTTTCGGAGATATGCAGAAGGGTATTGACCCGCAATTGACGAAGGCAGTGGCAGAGGCGATGAATAAACTATGAGGCAAGTCCTCAGTCAGCAGTAGTAGCTTGAGACTGAAGACTGAGGGCTGCGGACTGTAGACTGTAGACTGTGGACTGAGGGCTGTGGACTGAATTCCTAGCACAGCTCCTGAAAAGCCTGCCTGAATTTCAGCGGACGGGCTATATTGTGGAAGGTCTCTGTGGTGCCCCCGGTACCGATGATGGTTATAGAGCCATAGTTGAGGATGCGGCCCATCACCGTCTGGTCAACATTCACCGTCTCGATCTTTGTTAGGTTCATCTCAAAAGTTCGCCTGGCGATGAAACCCTCCTTAATCACGATGCGCCTGTTGGTGATTACGAACTCCGACAGCCACCTCTTCATCCAGGCATAAATTGTCAGGGTAAATATCGATTTAAGTGAAAAGAATATGACCCAGTGGCACTTGGTTTCGTAGGCTACATGCTCATCCCTGATGAGGTGCCCGTTGACGTAGCTTCCCATTATCTTATTTTTGGTTGTTGGTTATTTTCAGTCGGTCACTTTAACGGCCTTGTCCTCGCTCTGCCAAAGGCCGTGTTTGGTACATACGGCCATTGCGCTGAGATTCATTGAAACATCCGGGGCGACAATATAAAAATCTACCTCAAAGTGAGTCGGTTTATGACCGTAAACACCGGCCAGATAACGCGCCTCGGCGAGGAGGGTCTCACGGTTCCACAACTGCATCAGCCCTATGTAATGATCGTTGTCATCGGGATGGGGGTATTCCTCTCCAATGCGTACCTTGACCTTGAATTTCTCTCCCTTTTGCACGCTGTCATTACAGATGACATGTGGCATATGGCGGTCGAGATAATCACGCATTACCTCTTTCTCTTCCTTCTCTATCTCAATTGCTTTGAATACTCGTGGCATAATTCTCTGGTTTTTATAATAATAGGCCCGTTGGTCAGATCGGACGGAGGTGTAAATTTAAGCAGAATTATCTTCAAATGGCAGGCGTAAACTCTTCAAAAGGAATAAAGTCGAGTTCTGAGGCAACGATATTCTCCTTTACCTGCTCAGGCGATTTACCTCCGGGGATGACCGTATGGCAAGCAGGATGTGAGATGCAGAATCTCAGGCTCATCTGGGCTCTGCTATATTGAGGATACTTGTTAAACAGGGGTTGATAACCCTCCAGCTCCCTGAGATAGCCGGTCAGTTTTTCAGGTGAGAGATTAAACCTTCTGTGGTCATTGTCGCCGAATGTTGAGGTGCTGTTGAATTTCCCCGAGAGGAATCCGAACAGAAGAGGTATTCGAACTATCACACCGGTACCAAACTTCATCGCCATAGGAAACAGTACTTCTTCCGCCGTGCGTTCAAGAAGATTATATCTGACCTGGATGACATCCAGAAGTTGATGGTGCCTCTCAAGGATATGCGCCTGTTCGGTTTCTTTGAACGACTGCACGCTCCAGCCGGCGTGTTTTATCTTACCATCCTTCTTTAGTTTCTCAAGTGCCAGCCATGGTTCATCACGCTCAAGGATTTCAAGGTCGGGACTATGCAGCTGCAGTATGTCAAGCACTTCCACGTTGAGACGTTTCAGGCTCTGCTCAGCGGCAAAGATCAGGTGTTTAACGGAGTAATCTGTGTTGATAGGTGTGGTCTTATGTTTCTGTCCACGGAAGGGATAGAAATCGTTCCCCGCCTTTGTTGCGATGACTATTTTGTCTTTGTCGGACCGTTTGTCAAGTACCTCCCTGATCAGTTCCTCCGAGTGGCCGAAACCGTAGACGTCTGCCGTGTCGATAAATGTTACGTCTGCGTCCAGCGCGGCCTCTATGGCTTTGCGTGACCGGTTGTCATCTGTCTCACCCCAGTCGCGTCCGCTGATGCCCCATGATCCGAATCCTACTGTAGATACCTCGGGGCCGTTGTGACCTAGTTTTGTATATTTCATATGCCTGCAAATTTTCATAAAGATGCGAATCAGAAAGATTAATTCAAAGATTCTTATTATTACTTTCTCATTCTGAATAGAAGAGATAATAGCGCAATTTCAGTGTCAGCGGAATCCTGGATCATTTTTAACCGCTTATAAATTTGCTCCGCAGAGCTATTAAGCTCGCTTTCTAGCTGATTGCTGAGTAATATGAGGCCGGGATTTGCTCCGGCGATAATACTAATCTAACGATCATCAGCCGTCAAAGAGCTTGTAAATGACGTCAATAATTAACATTTTTATTGGTATTACATAAAATGGTTGTATATTTGCACCCATATTGCGGGGTGGAGCAGTGGCAGCTCGTTGGGCTCATAACCCAAAGGTCGGAGGTTCGAATCCTCCCTCCGCTACA
>CAYQNT010000037.1:23116-23451 GCA_964418865.1 uncultured Rikenella sp. | reverse complement strand
TGCCGGGTGACTGCATGGTTAAAACAAATAAACCTGCAATGTTGTCATTCCCCGTTTAAAATCAAAGCATATATGTTAAATAACTACTGCAATCAGCTGCAGCAGACGCCGGAGGCTCTATTATAGGTAGCAGCGGAGAGCAGGTAAGAAATAATTTAATATCTTTCGATGCTTGTTTATAACCGGAGAAAGAAATGAAAAGGATACTAGTGCTCAGTTTGTTATCATTTATTACCCTCTTCCTGTCAGCTCAGGTGACGTCGCTTACTTCAGGCTGGAGGGCCAAAAAAGCCTCTGAGGTTTTCAGAGGCTTTGGCGGAATTTGTTTGAGCTAA
>CAYQNT010000037.1:0-23102 GCA_964418865.1 uncultured Rikenella sp. | reverse complement strand
CCGTACCTGGCACGGTGCTGACAACGCTGGTGAATAACGGACTTATGCCTGATCCCTGGTATGGGAAGAATAATGAACAGATTCCTGACGTATGGAGTGAGGGGCGCGATTTTTACACTTACTGGTTCTTCACCAGGTTCTCGTCGGAGAGCCTGGATGCTACCAGGCAGGTATGGCTGTCATTCAGGGGTATCAACTACCGGGCAGAGATCTACCTGAATGGAAAACGGATAAGCGATGACACCCACGAGGGTATGTTCCTTCGCCAGAAATACAACGTCACTTCCCTGCTTAATCCGACAGGATATAATCGCCTTGCTGTACTGGTGGAACCGCCTGTTCATCCGGGCAATCCCAACGGTGGTCAGGGTGGTGATGGCACCATAGCTCGTGATGTGACTATGCAGTTCACCCCCGGTTGGGACTGGATACAGCCGGTCAGGGATCGCAACACAGGTATCTGGGATAAGGTGTCAATAGAGGTTACCGGTGACATAGACATCAGGGACGGTTTCGCTAAGACACGCGTGCCGGGAGCCCGGCTGCCGGGAGAGCTTCAGGATCCGGCATTTGTTACTTTCTCTGCAGAACTTGTCAACCAGACTGGCAGAACGGTTGAGGGCGAGGCAGCGATGGCATTCATGGGTTCTACAGAGAAGAAGAAGATGAAGATTGAGCCATGGTCAACCGTGACGGTCGTCTTCTCAGAGATCAAACAGACAGATCCTAAGATATGGTGGCCTAACGGTATGGGCCAATCGTCAATGTATCCCGCTGTAATTACCTTTTATGACAAATCGGGTAACACTCATGACCGTGAGGATATTATGTTTGGTTTCAGGGAGACGGGAAGCTCCTTCTCTGAAGAGACCGGATCACGCATATTTACCATCAATGGCCAGAAGATATTTATTAAGGGAGCTAACTGGATAGCATCGGACGGAATGATGCGCTTTGATAGTGATAGATATGATGCAGAGGTGAGGATGCATGCCGAGATGAACATGAACATGATAAGGGTGTGGGGCGGATCAATAATGGAGAGGCCAGAGTTTTACGAGGCGTGTGACAAGTACGGTATACTTGTGTGGCAAGACCTGTGGATCACGGGCGACTGCAACGGCAGGTGGCCAGACACGCTGAAGGCCGAGACACAGGAGCGCCGGCGCGAGTACCCCGATAATCATTCGCTCTTTATCACGTCACTGGCTGATCAGGTGAAGATGCTGCGCAACCATCCTTCATTGTATCTCTTCTGCGGTGGAAACGAGTTTCCTCCGCCACCGGAGCTCGACTTCCGTATCAGGAAGACACTTCAGGAGCTGGATGGTACGCGGCTCTACTTTGATGAATCAACCTCAGCAGAAATACTGAGGAATACCAGGGGAGGCACTGCCGACGGCCCATACACCATCAGGGAACCGCTGTGGTTCTTCACGGAGAAATGGTTTCCTTTTAATCCCGAGATAGGATCTGTAGGGCTGCCCAATGTTGAAGCCCTGAAGAAAATGATGGATGAGAAAGACCTGGTTGTTCCAGCGGGCACGGAGGTGAATGAAGTGTGGAAATACCACAAGTATCTTGGGTATGGTGATGCCATAGAGAAGCTGGGAGAGGTGAAGGATCTTGATGATTTCGTGACGAAAGCGCAACTGGTTAACTATGACCAGTACCGTTCTCTTATTGAGGGATCTACCTCACATATGTGGGATTGGTATACCGGAGTTCTTGTATGGAAGAGCCAGAACCCATGGCCGGCTCTCAAAGGACAGTTCTACGACTGGTATCTTGATCAGAATGCCGGGTTCTACGGGTATAAGCATGGTGCTAACCCTGTGCATCTTATGTTCAACCCGACCGACTCTGTCATATATGTGATCAACACCACGCCCAAGGAGCGCAAGGGACTGAGAATTGATGCAGTTATGACCGATGAGTACGGCAAGGAGATATGGAAGAAATCGCAGGAGGCTTCTGTGCCTGCCAACAGCAATATCAAGGTATGGGATGTTGATCTGCGGAGCACAACGGCCAGGGTCTCTTTCCTTAAACTCAACATCACCTATGTCTCAACAGGCCTGCCCATTGATGAGAACATATACTGGCTGCCCAATAACGGTGACAGTAAGGCGCTGATGGAGCTTCCGGCTGCAAAGGTTGTGGGACAGATGATGAAGAGCAGCAACGGTAAGTACTCTGTTGATCTTGCAAACAGCGGTGATGTGGTTGCCTTCTTCGTGCGTATGAAGGTTGTGCGTGCATCTGATGGTGCAATAGTCACACCTGTTTTCCTGGATGATAATTACATGGTGCTGATGCCAGGAGAGAAGAAGAGCATGATTGTTGATGTCACCGGACTGAAAGAAGCAGACAAGAACACACCTCTTATGCTGCACCTCGAGGGTGTCAATCTCAGCCCGGTAATAGTACGGCTATAGGGTCTGAAGGTCAGAAGGTCTGGGGGTCAGAAGGTCTGAGGTCAGAAGGTCTGAGGTCTGCCTGAGACCTGTGGAATCCTGATACTTTTATATTATCCCACTCTGCTGATCTCCTCCAGTCGGTCTCTGTCAAGCACTGTTATACTTTTGTCTGACAGACTGATCAGCTTGTCCTTTTCAAAACTCCTGAGCACCTTCACCGCTCCTTCGGTTGATATACCTGCAAAACCGGCCAGCTCGCGTCGCGACAGATGTCTGATAATATCCTCACCGCCAAAGTTCTCCGGTGAGAGAGTGAGTAGAACAGTTGCCATTCGCCCATTGGTCTGCTGGTGAAGCACCTGTCCGAGAGATGAATAAAGCATGGAATTATGTTCGCAATACCGTTTCACCATACTGAATGCAAAGGCGCCATTATTTTTTACCAGGCCTGCAATGGCCTCCTTCTCGATAAGGAAGCCGGTTGTTTCAGTTATCGCCACAACAGAGTAGCTGAATGTGCTACTGTTGAAAACAGCCGACAGCCCTACCATCTCGCCAGGGCGTATGATCTTCAGGTTATAGTCGCGGCCATTGGGGAATTCAATATACTGCCGTGAGAAGCCACTGACAATAAAGATGATATACGATGCAAAAGCACCCTGTTTGGTTATGTTCTCTCCGCGACGGAACACTACCTGTACACGGCTGTCACGTACCAGATCCGTCTCTTCGGGTGACAACGCCGAGAAGCAGGGAAGAGTTATATCACAGACAAATTCCTTGTCTGTATTACTTATGGTCTTCATCAGTATATAATTTATCTTAATAGTTTGATGAACCCACGTGTTGATGTGTTATCTTCAAAAGTGTTTGTATTTATAGAAACATGCGGGTTTTATACCTGTTGTTACCCTGTAAATTTACAAATAAACCACTATTCTTTGCTTAGGTGCTAACCTACTCTATCTCAGTGGATAAATATTTTCTGAAAGAAATGCGACAACTTTTTTGATGTTGTGTTTCAACTTATGTTATGTCACATACGTTTGTCTTTTAAGTATATGTTGCCTTCATATTTTATATTTTTGCATCAAATTTAAACAACCAATGAAACACAAGATTGAGTCAAACTGGAATGGCGGGATGAAATTTGACACCGAAGCTAACGGACACCATTTTTTTATTGATCAGGCCGGTGAGAATGGCGACGACAGCGGGCCTCGTCCGAAGCCCCTCATGCTTGCAGCCCTGGCTGGCTGCACAGGCATGGATGTCATTTCTCTCCTTCGCAAGATGCGTCAGGATGTGGAATATTTCAATGTGGTGGTTGAAGGTGAGACCGAGGACGAACATCCTAATGCATATCTGAAGATGCATATAATTTATGAATTTAGGGGTAGGGATCTAGATATTAAGAAGATAGAAAAAGCTATCGATCTCTCGTTGGAGCGTTATTGCGGAGTGTCGGCCGTCTACCGCAAGGCCGGCATTGAGATGTCGCACGAGATCAAAATGCTGGAGCAGGCCTATGACATGTCACCCTGCCTGGATGGCGAATGCAATTAGAACAGGATGAAAATGAAAGGATTAATAATAGCAGTTGTAGTAATTGCCGTTATAGCGATACTACTATTTCGTTCGTACAGCAAGATGAAGAATGCTCCGGCAGTTGAAGATAGTGAGCTGATAGAACATCTTACTGCACAAAATTTCGCCCATAAAATTAAGAGTGGCGTGGTACTGGTGGATTTCTGGGCTGCCTGGTGCATGCCGTGTAAGATGATGGCTCCTATACTCAATGACGTTGCAGAATCTGCAGGCGACAATGCCACAGTATACAAGCTCAACGTTGATGAGCAGCAAGAGGTAGCTGCCAAATACGGTATCAGGAATATCCCTACGATGATTTTGTTCAAGGACGGCAAGGAGGTTGAGAGAATAATAGGGGTGAAGCAGAAAGACTTTATCCTTTCAAGCATAGAAAAGGTGCAGTAATAAAGCATTTGTTAATTGGTTGAGATGGCGCTTCGCTAAAATGACCCACTAGGTCATTCTAACGAGGCGTCTCTGCATTCTGGCTCCTTATGTTGTGCTTTTTCATAGTCAGGAGCTTCGAGCAGATCATAGAAGCGTGCGGAAGGTCTTACCCGGCCGAAAGAATCGAGATATGCCTCTTTGGTCATTGAGTCCCAGTGTATAGCGCCGTAGTAGTATTGTAAGTTATTAAAGATGCCCAGTGACATTAGCAGCAGGAAAGAGACCATGACTACTGTTCTGGCAATCTTCTGCGGGGAGGTCCCGGCTACTGTCAGGAGGGAAGCCGCAGCAACAGCCATTAGTGCATAGCTGTCTATGAAGGCCCGCTGGCCGAACCCACCGCCATACCACCAGCACCACCATGAGAATATGATGTATATGTTTAGTGGCACAAAGAGCGTCACCGGCAGGGCGTGAGGCGACCGCCTGATCCAGAGAGTAACGACTCCTGCAAAAGCGAAGATCATCAGTGGGGTATAGATAAACAGACCCTTGCGCCAGCTGAAGAGCCCCTTAATGATTGCAGGGTCGCTGAAGAAGAATCTCTCGTCGCTGCCGTAAGAGAAATATAGCCAGTGCCCCGTCATCTCCTTCCAGTATATCATCTGTGGCATCCAGACAACCAAAGCCATAATGCCTATAAGGACCATATATTTGTAGTCGGCAAGAAGCTCTCTGACCCTCAGTTTAATGCTGTACCCTGACGATACCCCATATATCAGGAAGAAGATGATAATAATGATATTCGTGGGTCTGATGAGTGAGATCATCCCCAGCAACAATCCCAGCCTCACTGCAGGCCATGCTCCATGCCTCCAGCCTCCAGTTTTCAGTTTCCAGTCTTCAGTCCTCATGTTCTTTGCTGACTGCTGACTGTTGACTGCTGACTCTCCCACGCCTCTTGCCCCTGACTGCTGACTGCTGACTGTTGACTGTTGACTGTTTGCTCCCTGCCCCACGCCTCGTTCCCCATGCCGTTTCATTGAGTACCATATAAATGCAGTAATCAGGGCAAAGAAGTATACATGTGACATTGTGCCCTGAAAGAGGGTATACCAGTACAGGTTGGTGCCCGCAACAAACCCGGCAAGAATCAGTGCGGTTACACCGTCGGAAGAATGTGACAACAGTATTCTTCTGAGGTAGATCAGTCCTGTTAATAGGAAGACCAGTGCAGATACCAGCAGGAAGAACTTATACGGACTGCTGTAACCGCCGGCGTCAGCACCCGAGAGAAGGGCACAGGCATGACCGGCAAAAAAGAAGGGAGTCCATAGAATAGAAAGGCCCATTGTTGTTTTGATAACATGTTTGCCTTGGGGACCTCTTTCAGGCCACACAATGAATTTGTGAGGACCCTCATAGTTATCAGCGAACGCAAGGGACAGGTCGTGATAGATAAATGTTGCCGGCAGGTATGCATAATAGGAAATGGCGTCCCATTCGATCACTCTCTTCTCGTCGTTCCAGTGCCTTACATTAAGCATGTTAAGGGTCATGAAAGATATAATGAGTGCGATGGTGAGTGCCGACAGCCATCTCCTTCCTTTAAGCCCGTATTTAAACATCTTGCTGGAAATATTGATCCCGTCGCAGATATTGATTTTCTTTCCCTGGTTCTTTCTTCTGGGGGTGTACATCACCTCCTTCTCCCCAAATCTTATTCCCCGTAGCTTCAATGCTTTTATCACCAGCTCAGTTTCAAATCCAAAGCGCTTTTCTTTCAGAGTCAACTTCTCGAACAGGCCTTTGCTAAAGATTTTGTATCCGCAAGTCATGTCGGTAACAATGGTTCCTGTCAGCTTTGATGCTATATATGAGAATAACCTGTTGATTGTGGCTGCCGGTGTGGCATGACCGTGGTAATATTTCCCGGAGATGAATCTCGAGCCGCTCAGGAGGTCGAGCTTCTCGTGATGATATTTTTCAAGTAGGCCAGGTATGTCAGCCGGGTCAAGCTCAAGATCGGCATCCTGAATTATGATAGTATCACCTTTTGCTTCCCTGACCCCGGCAGCCACTGCTGCCCCTTTGCCGCCATTGACAGTTAGCCTGATGAGCCTGATGCGTTTTGGGTTCGCAGTCATCTTCACGGCCAAACTCTCAGCCGGTCTTTCTGGTAGCCTTTCGGCCATCCTCTCCACCAGCCTTTCAGAGTCATCTGTAGAGCAATCATCAACAACAATTATCTCTGACTCGTCAACGAAATCCGGCAGCGTCATTGCAACAAGCTTGCCGAGGGTCTCTTCAATGACTTCGGCCTCGTTGTATAGTGGTATGATTATGCTAAGGTGCACCGGGTAAGCTCAGGGTTAAGGCCCGAGGATAAAGTTAGTATAGATTATCTTTCCAGCAATAAGCAGGGGGCATGGAGCATGGAGCAAGGAGCAGGGAGCAGGCGAGGAGCAAAGTGACGAAGTCCCGAGAATCGGGAGGGCATGGAGCATGGAGCAGGGAGCAGGGGAGGGCCGAGCGTTAAGAAATGACCCGGTGGGTCATTTTAGCGAGGAGCCAGCTTGCAGGAGGGATGAGACACAGAGCAAGGAGCATGGAGCAAGCAGCCGACAGTCGTAAAGCTTCAATTCGGACTTTTGGACTGAAAAGACTGAGAACTGCAGACTGTAGGCTGAAGACTGGAGCATGGTGCCCATAATGAAAACAGAGGATCCCTCATGGAACCCTCTGTTCATTAATCTCTTTATCTAATAACCAGCTCCTTTCTTTGGCTGGCGCCGGCGGGGTAGTTCTTCCCCTGGCCAGCTTCTTATTTCTTGGCTGGTGGTGCTACTGGTGCCGGCGGGGTGGCTACCTGAAGATCATCACATATACCGTCATTATTGGCATCGATGAATGCCGGTCCTCTGCCGTTAAAACGGCCCCTTCCGGGAGCGTAGCCCTGAGCACGGCCTATGCCTCTGCCTGCTGCCATACCCTGACCGCGACCCTGTGCACGACCCTGGCTGGCATTCATGCCTTGTCCCTGACCTCTTCCCGGGCCCCTGTTTGCTGCTGTCTGGTTGTCACCTGCTGAATATGCTCTGCGGCCCATTCGTGTTCCGTTCTCATAGTTGTCACATACAGCGTTTTTGTCTGCGTCAACCCATACGTTTCCTGCAGCACGGCCCCTGCCGGTTTGATTTTGGCTCTGTGGAGCCGTCTGTGCCGATGCAATAGCTGCCATGGCTACAAACACTGCTGCGGTAATAAATAGTCTTGTCTTCATGAGTAATTGTTTTTATTGTTTTTCGATTTGTATCCTGCTTTCAATTACTCAGATGCTTATTACCATGAAAGGTTTAATAACATGGGTAGATTCTCTTCGATGATCTCGCAAGTCCTGGTAAACTCTGTTAGCTACGGAATGCGAAGCAGTGCTTGCTTCGGGGTTAATATCAATTTAATGATGTTATTAAATAGTATTAAGCCCCAAAGGAGAACTCTGGACTAATCTTTTCGGAGCCGAACACCGAAAAATTAAACCATACTAACACTAAATATGGCCGTATTTCTATGAAGTTTTTCAGAGTTTTGCATTTTTGATTCTAAGCGCATTCCATACTACTGAAACAGAGCTGAAACTCATGGCAGCAGCAGCGATCATCGGGTTAAGCAGTGGTCCGCCGAAGAGATGAAGGGCTCCCATCGCCACCGGTATACCCAAAATATTATAGAAAAATGCCCAGAAGAGGTTCTGTTTGATATTACGCATAGTGCTGTTGCTCAGCTTTAGTGTCCTCACCACATCTCGCAGGTCATTCTTTATCAGCACCACGTCAGCGGCCTCTATGGCCACATCTGTTCCGGAACCGATAGCTATGCCAACGTCTGCCGTAGCGAGGGCAGGGGCGTCGTTTATGCCATCGCCTGCCATGATGACTATCTTGCCTTTGTCTCTTATCTTCCGTATCTCGCTGGCTTTCTCTCCTGGGAGAACACCGGCGATGACGTTGCTTATCCCGGCCTCCCTCGCTATATGACTTGCTGTCTGGCTGCTGTCACCCGTTATCATGACCACCTCAAGCCCCATGCCTGTCAGATCCCTGATTGCTTCTGCCGATCCCGGCCGTATGGTGTCAGCAACAGCTATAACGCCAAGCAGTATACTGTCGGCAGCTACGTACATCACCGTCTTTCCTTGCGACTCCAGATGCTCTGCCTCTTTGTCAGCACTGGAAGTGTCTATCTTTCTTTCCACCATCAGTCTCCGGCTGCCGGCAAGTATATGGGTATTGTTGGCGAAGGCCTCAACGCCGTAACCGGGCAAAGCGCTGAAACGTTCGGGTACTGAGATGATGACCTCTTTCTCTTCAGCATATGAGGTCACTGCCCTGGCAGTCGGGTGTTCTGAACGGCTCTCAGCTGAGGCTGCCAGGGTTATTAGCCTGCCGGCGTCTGATGACGACAATGGTTTTATATCAGTGACCACCGGTATACCTGTTGTGACGGTTCCGGTCTTATCGAGAACCACCACTGAAGCTTTACGGGCTGTCTCCAGTGCTTCGCCGCTCTTTATCAGTATGCCTTGCTGAGCGCCCCTGCCGGTGCCTACCATCACTGCCACTGGGGTTGCCAGTCCCAGGGCACAGGGGCAGGCTATGATAAGCACGGAGATGAGTACCGTAAATGCAAGCCGGAAATCGCCTGTACCGATGAGCCATCCTGATGCTGACAGCAGGGCTAATAGCATTACCACCGGCACAAATATGCCGGAGATGCTGTCAGCCAGCCTGGCGATAGGCGCTTTTGAGCCCTGCGCCTGTTCCATCAGTCTTACTATCTGTGCAAGGGTTGTGTTGCTGCCAACACGGGTAGCACGATAGACGACCGAACCATTCACGTTGATGCTGGCACCGGTAACCTCTGATCCTTCTACCTTCTCGACAGGAGTACTCTCACCTGTGAGCATTGATTCGTTGGCTGAGGTCTCGCCTGAGACGACTAGTCCATCAACGGGGAAGCGTTCTCCGGGCCTTACTACTATGAGGTCACCCTCTGCCAGTTTTGAAGCAGGCACTGTCTTCTCCTTTCCGTCGCGCAGAACGGTGGCGAGGGGAGGAGCAAGGGAGAGCAGTTTCTTTATTGCGCTGCCGGCCCTGGCCTTTGAACGTGCCTCTAAAAAACGACCCATTGTTATCAGGGTGATGATGGCTGCAGCAGACTCATAGTAGAGACTGTGGACGAAATGGCTGTTTCCCCCTGCAATGCGTATTGTTGCATAGATACTATAGAGGTATGCAGCAGCAGTACCTATGGCTACAAGTGTGTCCATGCCCGGATTGCCTCTGAGGAGTGTCTTTGTGCCGGCCAGATAGAAATTCCGGCCAATGAGTACCACAGGGGTGGTGAATAAGAGCTGCAACATGGCGAACACCAGTGGGTTACCGTCTGGAGATAATAGTGCGGGCAGCCTGGCGCCTGCCATGACTGACATGGTGAGCAGCAACAGCGGAACGGTGAATATTAAAGACCAGATGAGCCTTGTCTTCAGCCGGTCAGTCTCCGAGCGTGATGCCCTGAGTGCCTTCTCGTCATCAATAGCCTTGTAGCCTGCTTTGCTTACAGCATCGATAACCTTATCCAGAGATACTTTGCTGTCGTCATATTTGATTGTCAACCGTTCCGTGGCCAGGTTGACACTGGCAAATGCTATGCCCTCTACCTTTGAAGCGGCCTTCTCTACATGCATTGCACATGATGCACAGTTCATACCCTCTATAGCAAATGTTTTATCACTCATGACACAAATCCCTTTCGACTAAAAAACAAATAGAAAGTGATATTGTTGAAAATGTAGTAGCTAAGGACAAGCAAAAATGACAGGTAGAGAATCAGTCACTGTTTAATGCCAGACTTCCTGCCTCGTCTTCTCTTTCTTGAGTGAAGGTAAATATATACACCTGTAATCGTAAACAGCAGCAGGGCGACACCAGTGAGAGTTGTATAACAGAGCTTTATCCACTCCCCCTTGATCCCAAAAAGCTTGTCAAAGAATGATCCGTTATGGATATCCTCAACCAGATCAGAGCGGCGTTGTTCAATATGGAGTACCTTCCCTGTGGTGGCATCTAACTGGATGCCTTTATAATGATGTGCGAATACAAACTTTACCATGCCATAATCTGGTCTGGCATCAATTCGGTTAAGCTCCGCGCTCAACTTCGGGTCAACTGAATCATGCAGCACGGCGACAGCGATTGTGTTAAGTGAGTCAATCGAAAGCCACCGGCTCATATCGGTTGAAATACCTTGATGTGATGAAGGTAGGATGTAACCCATACTGTGTTTTTTCCACCCCAGAATGATGCCTGTGGAAGCAACAAGCAGCAGGACCAGAGCCAGATAGGCAACAGTGGCACGATGTAGCTTCCGTACGCCGGCAATATTTGATTTTACTTTGCTCTTTTCAGTTGTTTTCATTCGGTGTTTTATGGCTGATTTGTTTATTTTACGAGATGACCTTTCTTGCTAATGTATGATAATCAATATAGTAAATTAACTTTAAAGAGATAACATTTATAAGATTCTGTCTGAAAAGATTCCTAATGTTATCGCTGAGCGATACAGGGATATAGTTTCCGGAGTCATAGATTGTCTCTTTCCATACCAGGGTCAGTTCACTTCCGGGTGCAAAGATCCATGTGTAATCAAGGTCAATATTAAAAGCGTTGTAGTTTGTATCGTCATTTCTTGTCATATTAGCAGAGGTCACGGATCCGTCTGTTTGAAGTATACCGTAACGGCCATCGTATATCGTTTGGGCCCAGTATTCTCTTAGTCTGAAGGTTACATACGATTTTGCCGTAAAAATATAAGAGAGGCCCAACTCTCCGGAGAGCGCTGAGTTCCTCCGCCTGCCGAAGATGATTCTGCCATTATCCAAACCGGCAAATCCCTCATCATTAATATCATATATGGTTTCTACATTAAGCACTGTGCTGAATCTGTCACTGAGCCGGAAGGTAGGGTTGATGCTTATATCATAGCTCAGCCGCCCGGGCTCAGTGTAATAGTTTGCTATCATCATTTTTCCCTTAACGAGCAGAGTTCTTTTAGGGTCGGTGTTGAAAGTCCCTCCCAGCTTAAGAAAAGGATTCCAGTGATACATTCTTCCGGTCACTCTCGGTTCAAAATAATCATCACTTCCTGCCGGAAGGATAGATCCGGTAAAAGTGAGTGTCAGGAAGTTTTTAAAGGTCAGCGAGGAGCTCAGGTCAATGATGAAAGTATTGTACGCTCTAGGCATGTATAGCATGTCATAAACGAAGTCGAGAGAGTTTTTAAAGGCATATAATTTCCCTGACGATGTGTAACTGTTGTAACCGAAACTCAGGGCATTGGAGATCAGATTGTTTCGCTTAAGGTAACCCAGATCATTGGGATCATAGTTATTACTGTAGGTTTTGTTAGTGTATTTGGCAGTGAACCTGCCTCCTGATTTGCCTCCCGACAAAAATATATTATGACCTCTTATCGTCTCCTGGTCTGAGTAAAACTTCTGGCTTAAGGCTCCCACTGTTTTAAAGAAAAACATATGGTCACCGGTGTAAAACTGCATCTCAGCGGCGGTAACATTAGCATTGTAATTTAATCCGGTATGAGTAGCGTGTCTCATAACGTTTGAATTGATAAGACTCACATATGAGGAATTTTTAAAGCTCTGATCAACCACCACAAGATTGTAGTTGGTAAATGCCTCGGTCAAATACTCCTGTTTTTCTCCGGTGCGCGGATCTTCCAGTAAGGCCAAAGCCTTTCCTGTCATGGCATTGAGAAAGCCAATTCCCAGTCCGCCTGAAGTCCTGCCTGAGATTTTTGTGGCATTGATAAGGCCTGCCTCGGTGGGGTTGAAATAAACATCGAGTGTGTCTCCTGCTCTCTTTACGGCATTATTGTAACCCCTGGGTTTTGCACCTATCCTTCTTGAGTAGAAGATGTCACCTTTACTGAAGACATCGGTACCTTCTGTGAAGAACTGGCGTCGCTCATTATATTGTATTTCGTAAGGTGTCAGGTTAAGAACCTGGTCATCGGATTGCAACTGACTGAAGTCAGGGACCAGTGTGACATCGAGGGTAAAGCTCTCATTCAGTCCCCACTTGAGATCGATGCCGCCGCTTATGTTTTTGGCAATGCCTCCCTGGTTATCAGACTGTTTTTCAATGAATGAGGATATGTATGGCATTAGTGACAGCCTTACCGGGGGAGTTATCTCCCCGAATCCTGTGATCCGTCCTGTCTGACTAATGGTTGGTCCCATTGTTTTGTCAAGGAAATTCCATGATGAGATTTCATTTTTTCTTGCCACGAACCTGTTGAAGTTTATGCCCCATGGCTTGTCTCCTGATATAGGAAACCTGATGGCTGAGAATGGGATGAAGATCTCTGCTGACCAGCCCTCGTCCGTAATCTTTGTTGCGGATTTCCAGATAGCATCCCATTTCTCGTCGCGTCCGGCGCTGCCACTTGCCCTTTTTATGTCTGTCTGCACCCCTGTCACTGTAAGTTTGAATGAGAAGCCATTAACGCCATCGTCAAACGGGCAGAGATCAATACTGAACCAGTCGGCATTTATCGCGTTATCAGAATCTCTTTTACCCAGCCCGGTTGATATGCTGTCAGGGCTGGCATCTATGAGGTCAGCATGCACATAAATACCTTCGTTGTCATAGATCATTCTTACAAGTGATTGGAAGGCTGCACGTTTCCCGTTTGAAGGCTCATACTGGGTAAAGTCAGAATAGACCTCTGCCCCGGACCATGCCGGCTCATCAGCGATGCCATCAATTTTAATTTCAGTTATGGTTTTACGGACGGTTCCCTGACGGCGCGGGAGCTCAGTGCTACGGGCCATCTGGTTCGAAAGGCAGAATAATACTATCAGGCAGAGTTTAAAGGTTTGTTGCATTCCTGAGTAATACAAAATTTGTCCGGCGAAAGTACAATGTCGCATTGACTCTGCATATGTTTTATAATAATTTTATTTTTATTCATGTTTTGAGGCCATGTATGTTTCTCAGCACATGAAAGTATTGCCGAACAACTACTTTTACTATTAACAATTAAACCTGTACCAGCATGAAAACACTTGTTAAATTATTCCTTTTAATCTCTTTTGTTCTAATACCATCTCTCTCATTAACCGCCCAGGAGGGACTAAAGGTCCAGGAGGGACTAAAAGTTCTGACGATTAATGATTATGATAAATGGAGCCGTGTAGGCTCTGTTAATCTATCTGTCAACGGGGAGTGGATGAGTTATTCTTATAGTCCGAACGGAGGGGATGATACTCTCTACATCAAAAACATTGAATCTGGAAAACTATTTTCCGAACCCTATTGCGGCAGTGCGGAGTTCTCTGAAAATTCAATGTGGGTTGTTTATAAGCGTAACCTTAAAACCAAAGAGGCAGAGAAACTCACAAAGAGCAAAAAGCCTGTTTATAGTAAAGGTGTGTTAATGAACCTCTCATCAGGTGAGAAACAAGAGTGGGACAAGGTTAGTAATATGACCCTGTCACCGGGATCCGACTTTCTGATTATAAAGAAAACCGGTGAAAAAAACGACTTTTCAGGTACGGATATTTTGCTGAAGAATCTTATTAATGGCAACCTTATCAATATTGGTAATGTAAACCTGTTTAAGTTTAATGGCAAGGGCACCCATCTTGCCTACACAGTTGATGCCGACAGTAAAGCTGGCAACGGGGTTTATATTATGGATCTAAAATCAGGTGCTGTAAAACCACTGGATACTGACACTTTATCGTACAGCAGCCTTACATGGGATGATGAGATGCTGTATCGCTCCGAGAAAGGGCAAAAAGGTAACTCCCTGGCAGTGCTTAAGGGAAACAAGCCTGACACTGTTGCACAGCGCATCAATCAGCTGATTGTTTTCATTGACGCTACAACAGCCTCGTCCAGCATTAAATATTATAATCCTGCCACTGACCCTGCATTCCCTGATAATCATGTATTAAGCGAGATGGGAAGGCTTTCTTTCAGTCTTGATAATAACCGGATGCTTATAAGCCTTAAGGAGCAGGAGAGCATTGAGAAACTTAGTCGTGACACTATTGCCAATGTTGATGTATGGCACTGGGATGATGAACAGATTCAGTCGGTTCAGATGGTACGCAGCCCTAGGGAACAAAGGTCAACATATACCGGCCTGCTCCATCTCGATAAGTTAAAATTTATACAGCTATCATCGGATGATATGCGTATGGCAATAACAAACAGGAACGTCGACAGGATTATTGGCGGTGATCCTAAGCCTTACATTGCCGATATCAGCTGGGGCGGATCAGAGAACGATTATTACATTATTGATCCTCAAAACGGAAGCAAAAAACTTATAGTCGAAAAGATAGGCCGGAGCATGGGATTGTCGCCAGATGGTAACTGGTTCCTCTGGTTTAAGGATGGCAACTTCTTCTCCTATAATATGGTATCCAATAAGCTTGTAAATATATCAGGTAAACTGGATGTCAGTTTTATTGATGTAAATGAAGATCATCCTTACGAGAATCCCTCATACGGCATGGCCGGATGGTCTGCCGATGGTAAAATGGTGTTATTGAATCACCTGTATGATTTATGGGCCGTGTCACTTGATGGCGGCGGCGGATATAACCTTACAGGAAACTACGGCTCGGATAATGAAATCAGGCTAAGAATAAACTCATTTGACAGAGAACCGTTTGTCAATCTGGCAGATGATATTTATCTGACTGCATATGGTGAATGGACAAAAAAATCAGGCTATTTCAAACTAAAGCGGGCCAAAGCACCGGAGAAACTGATATTTGATAATGCCAGCTTTGGGAGATTAAGTAAGGCAGAGAAAGCAGAACGGTTTATGTTTACACGTCAGACATTTGTTGATTTCCCTGATTACTATACATGTAGCAAGAATTTCAGGAACCCTGTTAAACAGACATTTGCCAATCCACAGCAGGCTGAGTACGGATGGGGCAGGAGGGTGCTTGTTGATTATGAGAATAGCCATGGCGACAAGCTACAGGCTACCCTTACCCTTCCGGCAGGATATGAAGCGGGTAAGAAATATCCCATGATTGTCTATTTCTATGAGAAGATGTCTCAGAACCACCATCTCTATTCAATGCCAACATATGATGACCGTCCGCATATGTCAGCATATGCAAGCAGCGGTTACCTGGTGCTTATGCCTGATATAAAATATTATGAAGGAAAACCAGGATGGAATGCGCTTGATTGCGTAACGGCTGCTACAAAAAAGGTGATTGCTGAGGGATATGCTGATGCTGACCATATTGGCCTTCAGGGACATAGTTGGGGAGGATATCAGTCATCATTTATACTGACTCAGACAGATATGTTTGCCTGTGTAGTAACAGGCGCCCCGCTTACTAACCTTACCAGTATGTACAACATCCTCTATAAGAATTCTGGCACCAATAACCAGGGGATCTTTGAGACCGGACAGGTAAGGATGGGCAAGGGTATGTTTGATGATATGCAGAACTATATTGATCAGTCGCCGGTATTTAATGCAGCCGCTATAACAACTCCTTTTATGATACTTCACGGAACCATTGATGGTGCAGTAGACTGGAGTCAGGGGCTGGAGTTTTATAATGCTGCAAGGCGATTGGGTAAAGAGGTTATCCTGCTCTCATATCCCGATGAGAATCACCATCTGGCTAATAAGAGCAATCAGATTGACTTTCAGAAGAGGATGAAGCAGTACTTTGACCACCACCTGATGGGTACCGCTGCTCCTGCCTGGATGGAGAAGGGGATACCTTATGAAAAAAAGGTATATAATAAGGCTAAATAGTTTTGAGGTCATTAACCAAAGATATTAGGAAGGCAGCTAGCCCCCTAATATCCTTACTGAATTTGGTATCGCGCTAAATGTTACAAAGCAGGGTGCTGTGAGCAGGATATACATTATTTGACATCCCCCTGATAGTTAAAGCTTATCGCTCTTTTTACCCCGTCCTTTTCAACGGTAATGCGAAAATGCTGTTCCACACTGCTGGAATTGTGATCATGATAGTACTTGATAATCTCTCTGTTCCCGACAATAATCCAGTCTTTGTACTGGCTGTTTTTGAAGGCTGCCATCACAGAGGGAGGGATGTTTGTATCGGTTGACACTTCCCTGGATTCAATAAGGTCTCCAGTCAGAGAATATACAGCTTCCAGTGTAGTGCCGTCATTGGCTTTCATTTTAACTATGTACCTATCTAGCTGCAGATTAGCTGCACCTTCATCATAAACCCATCCATACTCCTTTAATGCATACGGGAATCTGGACCATGTAAGAGGATCATTCAGGTTGAACTGAGTACTGAATGCCGTCAGAACAGCTTGAGGAACCTTGTCTTTTGGAAGGACCATAAGAGTACCCGGTTCCCTGTCATTAGGGTTGAAATCATGGGACACCTGTGCCAGGGAAGGAAAGGTGAATCCCATCAAAGCCATAAATACAATTAATAGATTTTTCATAATACACGATTTTAGGTTAATAAATTAAAAAGTTACTACAACACGCAAGGAATAAAATAGTTTAAATAATTAATTGCAAATAATATTAGGCTGGAGGGGGTGTCTTTTTAACAAGCCAATTAATTGATTTATATAGGCTGTCATAGCGTTTTTTGGGTGAGGCGCGGACCTTCTGTGATGAAATACAGTTTAATTACTCCCCTATATATTTTAGTACAACTGCTGATCAGAAGCTTGCGTGTTATTGCCGTGAGGAGGGTAAGATTTATGTGTATAACCAGAATCTCAATATACCCCCTGACACAATTATTGTTGAACATGGCACTTCACTTAGGTATAAGGCTGATTATCTGTCTGATAAGACAATGACATACCTTCAAAAGCATTCAGCCGGCCTACTTTTTTATGACTATTTAAGTGATACGGTCTGGAATATCCGTAATAGGGATAAGCAGCCTGCTTTCATAATCAAAATGAAAAATAGGCTTCCAAGAGACAAACAGGCTGAATTCAATAATGACAATCCTGCATGGAACCAGATGGTAACCTCATACCAACTCATACACCTGGTGCCGTTTCCTTCGAGTTTGTTCATCTATCAAAAACACTGGCGTGGTAACGGGTTTGACGCAATTTATCTCATGGATACCAAGACCGAGGAAATCAGAAAATTCAACAAGACTTATATCTATGATGATATAGTTAGCCAGGAGAGGCTATGGATATTTGATTACGTGTACTCGGCGGATTACCTGGTTGCTACAATGCCCCCGCCGGACAAAGATGCAGTCCAAAATCACGGAGACTTTACAGATGCACCTTCGCCTATGTGGCTTGATCAGATGAAAACATTTAAGGAAGGAGATAATCCGGTAGTGGTTAAGATTAAGTTAAAAGAGAATCTACAATGAATTTTACTATAACATCCGTCGTCTGGCGTTATTTTCTTGTTATGAATTAATCAGGTTGAATTTCCTAATTTATTATTATTGTAATGGCCGTTAAGATAATGGCCATTATAATGCATATTAAAACCCAATTATATTAGAATACACAAACGCGCTTGCGAATGAGCTTGCCCGTTATGATATAGAAGTAAAAGGACTATCAATGGATGATATGTGAATTTGCGCGCTTTCAACCTTTCAATAGATCAGCCACCACTTCTTCATTTTCTAATTCCCCAAAAGGGATGAAGTCAACCTGTGTTTTATCTTTCCAACTGAGATCGAAACCGCCAGTTTACACGAGGCTGAAATCAGGATGGAATAAAAGAGGTTATTAAACTCCCAGAGAAGCAAGTGAAATAATATTGATACCATCGGGACGAGTGTAACTTACACCTGTTCCGACAATGATATTCAGCGACTTTGGCGGGCCTATGTTTTTTAAATCGAGTGTCGCTGTTAATTTTTTCAGGTTGGAAGCGGCTTCATTATTCGTTCCCATACCAAGCTTAATTTCAAATGCTGCCCAATTACCGTTGCGTTTCTGAACAATGCAGTCGATCTCCAGACCACTCGAATCAGAGTAATGACTGACGCTGGCATCATTTGCCTGGGCATAGACCCGCAGATCATGAGTAGCCAGTGATTCGAATAAAAAACCTGTAAACTTCACATCTTTCAATAACGATCCTTTATCTGCACCCAGTGCAGCTACAGATAATGAGACATCCGTAAAATGCATTTTCGGGGATTTCCTTAGCGATGCAGATGAGCGGATATGGCTGCTCCATGCCGGCTGGTTTTCAATAATCATCAGCCGTTCCAAAGCATCGAGATATTCATAAATGGTAGGGCGTGATATATCTCCGGCGTCATTCTCCTTAATATCCTTCACGATAGTAGTTTTGGCTACCAGCGTTGCCGTATTCCTGGCTATAGACCTGAAAATGTTTTTCACTTTTACTGGGTCGCGTTTTATGTTCGAAATACGACTCATATCGCTTTCCGCTATCAGATCGATGTAGGCTCGGTTAAGCAGTAAGGCCTCATCTAATGTGGATGTCAGTAAGCCAGGCCAGCCACCCTTGATGATTCTCTCGACGATGGTTTCCAAGGCAACTGATCTGTCTGAGAGATTAATTTTGTTATCAGATAATAACTGTTTCATACTCGCTTCACCAGTAGAATAGCCCAGTTCCTGCCAAGACAGGGTACGCATATCTACCGTGGTAAATCTTCCTGCCCCGGAATGGATGCGGATTTTATCATCGGGAGTGGAGGAACCGGTGAGAATAAACTGTGACTTTGCTTTACGGGCATCTATCTCGTGGCGTATGTAGTTCCAGAGTTTGGGCTGTTCCTGCCATTCGTCAATCAGACGAGGTACCTGACCTGCTAACAGCCGTTTGGGATCGGCATCCATCAGATAGGGCACCTGCTCATCCTGGTCAACCCTGAGAACACTTGATGCTAATCGCAAAGCTGTTTCTGTTTTTCCGCATGCCTTTGGGCCGCGAATTAAAACTGCTCCTGAAGCATTCATCTTGGCTTTGATCTCTGCTTCAATGATTCTTGAAATATAACTCATTGTGATTGTATTTTACACATTTAGAGTGAATCAAATTACAAATATGGAACAATACGATTTACATATTTAGAACAAAACGTTTTACAAAAATAGAAAAAACAGATCTGGCCTGCAAAATTTTACCCTTTTTTAATTATGGTCTATATGTACCACAAAATATGCAAGATATGGCCAATTAGTGCAATATCCGATGAAAGACACTAACTTCCATACTTCAAAAGTTCGTAAACTTATGAAAAGAGAATTTCCTTTTAATAGAGCTCTCCGGCCCAGGAATCCATTCACAAATATTATTTTCATAATAGTTATTATTTGCTATAGTTCATGCAGGAATCAAAAGATCCCTGAAATGTACCTTAAGGCTGCTGTTACAATGGATCAGTTAAATGATTCCTCATACCTTTCTGATGTCAGGTCAATCTATTTTGATAAAAATTTATATATCACTGATTACGATAGGGATCAAATACTTATACTAAATGGGGAGGGCGGCTTGTTAAAAACTCTCGGAAGCAAGGGTAAAGGACCAGGGGAATTTCTCGGAGCTGCACATGTATTTGTTTATAACGATACTATAATTGTATATAATGATGGTAAAAGCAGCTTTGACTGTTTTGATTTTGATAACCATTTAAGAACCATTCGTTTACCTGAAAGCTATAGTTACTCAAGCAGTTTCAGATTCTTTTTCAGAAAAGGAAGGTTATTCTTATCGTCTGTTTCAGATAGTAATAGCATTTGTTCGTTCGATATTAATACGCTCTCTTCAGAGCACTTCGGAGATTTATTCTTTTTTACAAACCCTACTCAGACCAGAATCAGGAATGGCAGGCATTTATTTGGAACAGAGAATTATATACTGGCAGTTTCAGATAATATGCCAATTGTAGAAAAATACGATTATAGCGGTAATAAACTGGAAACCCTAAACTACTCAAAAATTCCCCTTGTCAGGAAGAGGATCGAGGAGATCCAAAGCAAAATTCAAACTCCTAACAGCTATGGGAACCTATTGCATGACGCCTATTTGGAAAAGAATAGCCTATATCTTCTGTTATACACGAATAAGGAGAAGATATCCTGCAATGATGTCATGGTGATTGATTTAAGTGAACAGAAAATGTATTGTCAGGAGATAATTAACCTAGGTTACGGCTGGTATAATTCAATCTGCATATCGAATGATATATTATATGCATTCGGGAAAGATGGTTTAGAAATATTTAGACTGAGTGAGTAGTTTTTAATCGTTGACATACTTACTATTTGAAACGCGGGCGAGAGGATGTACAAAAAATTGTGTTAAAATAGTATTTGCACAAAGAGGATTTCTTGATTATTCTTCACTATCTTGAAATGGTAAATAAGGGAAGTATTCTAGAATGACAGACTCCATTATTTACTACTGATGCAATGAAGTTGACTAATAGTACAATGAGGTCAGTTTGCTCCGGTGCGGGGTGGTCAGTTTATCCCAGCGTCAGGTGGTCAATTTGACCGTTCTTTGCAGCCAGCAAATGGATTGTCTCAAGAATGGATCAGAAGTCCTTATAGAATTACACCTAATAAGAAAAAAAATTTTTAAATGTCTATCAAATGAAAACAGCATGTTTTTTATTGCCTTTATTGCTGGTAGCTTCATGCGGTTCACCTGATGATGAGATCATAAAGGTTGATTTTGAGAAATTTGGCGATACCAGGATCACATTATCAGAAATAGCAGATGACATAACCTATGTCCCGCTAGACAATGATTATCCGATGAGTATATATTTTCTGAGGGCTGAAATTTTTAATGATACTATATATCTCCTTGAGAAAGATAACGGCATGTTTGCTTTGGACATGTCCGGCAAGATGGTAAGAAAATATGGAAGCAGAGGACGAGGTCCGGGAGAATATGTTTATGGATTTCGGTTTACCATAGACCGGGATAACAGAATTCTTTACCTTCTTGATGCTAAGAACATATTAATATATTCTTTAGCTGGGACCTACATGGGAAATATTTCTCTTGAAAAAAATCCCGGTCACTTCACGGAGCTTAGATTTCGAGATTCTTTATTAATGGCGTTTGAGTTTATAGCAGGTGGGGAATCTGTGTATGATTGGATTGTGATTGATACGGCCGGGAATCCTATTATGGAAAAGTATAATTCTGTACCGTCATTCAAAACCAATTATGGTGTCCCCGGAGGTGTTTATGAATATGAAAATACTATTCAATACTGGAACAGCATTAATGATACGGTTTATTCCATTTCTCCGGATTTAACATACAAAACATCCTTGTTGTTTATTCCAAGCGAGCTCAGATATCCTAGGTATGATCATACAATCGGAGTTAAAGAATTAAACAAGTATATTAATCTTTCGTTAGTTCTTGAGACAGATCGGTTTATTGTATTGCGATATTTTTATAAAGAATCTGCACTGGTCTTAATTGACAAGGGTAACAGGCAGACATATAGAGTCACCTGGTTAGAGAGCAATGGCGGGTTATTGAATGATCTTGACGGAGGAGTTCCGTTTGAGCCTAAACAGTACTTTAGGGAAGATGGGATAGAATACTTGATTGGCTACACGCAACCAGTGAATATTTTGACGCGTCTTCGCACAGATGATTTTAGACACTCTGTTCCCAGATATCCTGCGAAGAAAGAAGCTTTAGTCAAAATGTCAGAAAAACTGAAGGAGACTGATAATGCATTGCTCACCATTGTCAGGCTGAAGAAATAAAATATGTCTGCTTTTCCTTATTATAAGCAGCTTGATTCAACGGATTGCGGACCATCATGCCTTCTATACGGACTTAACTGAAAAAAGGGATATAAGAGAGTAATTCAATAAGGGAAGCCATTACAAACGAGATGTTAACAAAGGATGGTTGGTTAAATACGAGAGAGAATATTTTTCCCTGTAGTAATGGCATATTGCTTGCTTTGTCCGTCAACTTCAAGTTATGAGTAATCCATCTACGCTGACCAGGCTCAACCTAATGATCGAAATAGCAGAAACAAAGTCAAGAAACGAATAGACTTAATCACCAACCCCTAACTATTAAAGACAGACATGAAAAGAACACAATCAATTTCAATAATCATTCTGTCAGCAGTAATGGCAGGATGTGGAGGAGGGAGCAAACAATCAACAGATGATTTCATCACAGTTGATGTCACAGCAAGTTATCCGCAGAAAGAACTGATTCTTCAGGATTTTATGGATGTTGAGTACATCCCATTGGAAAGCACTGACGAATTTATTACTCAAGGTGTTGTGAAAGCAATAGGTAAAGATATCTTATTGGTAACAAACCGAATTATGGATGGGGATATCTTTGTTTTTAGCAGAACAGGTATAGGGTTAAGAAAGATAAACCGTTTTGGACGAAGTGGTGAAGAATATTTACAGATTACAGAGATTGTCCTGGATGAGGATAACAATGAAATGTTCGTCATAGACTATCCTGCAAGAAAAATATTAGTATATGACCTATACGGAAACTTTAAAAGAAGCTTCCAATTCACAGACAGTAGTTATTATATCTATACATATAATTATGACATGAATCACTTGATTTGTTTTAAGAGCGATTTGCAGTCGATCGAAAACG
>CAYQNT010000036.1:4917-23651 GCA_964418865.1 uncultured Rikenella sp. | reverse complement strand
AATCCCATACAAAACGTGGATTGCCGGTCTTCTTGATGAGTCCGGGAATAGTGTGTGAGCAGAGACCAATATTGAGAACGGTATCCATCATGCCGGGCATTGAACTGCGGGCGCCTGAGCGGCAAGAGACCAGGAGTGCATTGTCACTGTCACCGTACTTCATGCCCATAGCCTTTTCCGTCAGCTTCATGGCTTCCCATACCTCAGGCATGAGCTCTGCAGGCAGCTGATGCTTGTTCTCGTAATACTCTGTGCAGACATCTGTGGTGATGGTGAAACCGGCAGGAACCGGGAGGCCCAGGAGACACATCTCAGCCAGGTTGGCTCCCTTGCCACCAAGCAGATTCTTCATATCTGCCTTACCTTCAGCACTCTTGTTACCGAAGGAATAAACGCGCTTAACTTTTGACATACTCTATATGGTTATTAATTAATAAATCTCTTTTTTTTCGAAACGCAAAAGTATAAAAAATATGGGACTTATAAAAGACCTTGATTAATGTTTTGACCTTGGGTGGTACATCATCATGGTATCTCGGAGATAACTGCGGTCTAAGTGAGTGTAAATCTCAGTGGTAGTGATTGATTCATGCCCCAACATCTCCTGCACCGCCCTGAGGTCAGCACCTCCTTCAACCAGGTGCGTGGCAAAGGAGTGACGAAGTGTATGAGGACTAATCTTCTTCTTTATGCCGGCTGCCGCAGCTGTGTCTCTGATGATGTTGAACACCATCACCCTGCTGAGTTTTTTCCCGCGTCTATTGAGGAATAAGATATTGGCATCAGTAATGACGGAGAGTGTAACCCTCCGTTCCATGTAGTTGTCTATCTCTTTCAGCGCTACCGAACCCACAGGCACCAGACGCTGCTTGTTTCCCTTGCCGGTGACGCTGACAAAGCCTTCTGTACGGTGAATATCCGTCAGACGCATGTTCACCAGTTCAGAGACCCTCAGGCCGCATCCGTACATTGTTTCTATGATGGCCCTGTTTCTGTGTCCCTCCGGGGTGCTCAGATCTATCGAATTCACCATACTGTCTATCTCGGCTATCGACAGTACCTCCGGCAGCTTCATGCCTATCCTGGGCGACTCAAGCAGGGATGAGGGGTCATCGGTTATTATGTTTTCAATCAGCATGTAACGGCAAAATGATTTTATTCCTGAGATCATCCTGGCCTGTGTGCGCGCAGCATCTTCATTGCCGGCAACGAATGCAATGAAATCTGTCAGGTCACCGTAACTGAGATCGGAAGGACTCTCCTTATGCTCTCCAATGAAGTCGCGAAGCTTGCGCACATCGTTGAGATATGCTGCAACACTGTTTGGTGAGAGCGAACGCTCTATCCTGAGGTATCTCCCAAACCCTTGCATTGCATCTGCCCACGATATTGTCATATGGTTATCCTGTGAGGCTCAAAGTTATATCATATAACAGTCATAAATCCACTCATTTCTTTATTTTTGCATTGCCGGTAATAACCATTGTACTTAATCCAATCTATGAACATAAATATAATAAACGGACCTAATCTCAACCTCCTCGGGACGAGAGAGCCGGAGATATACGGAACGGAAGGCTTTAACACTGTGATAAACAGGCTGCGTGCTGCTTACCCGGAACATACTTTCACCTGGTCACAGTCAAATGTGGAAGGTGAACTGGTCAATATGATACAGTCAGCCGCGATGAGTACAGATGGGGTGAGTACCAACGGGGTGATCATCAATCCCGGCGGATACACGCACACATCGGTGGCAATAGCAGATGCTATAGCAGCAACCGATATCCCGGTTATAGAGGTGCATATCTCAAACCTCCTATCAAGGGAGCCATTTCGTCATTCTAGCCTGACTGGGCGTTATTGCCGGGGCACCATAATGGGACTTGGCCTTGACGGGTACAGGCTTGCAGTGGAAGCACTCATAGAAATAGTGAAGAAATAAGGAATATTATGGCAAAAGCTCTTCTGAAGAAACGAACCAAGATTGTAGCTACCATCTCCGACAAGAACTGTGAGCCAGAGTTCCTCCGCAAGCTCTATATGGCGGGCATGGATGTGGTAAGGATAAATTCCGCGCATCTTGACCCGGAAGGTGCAGAGAAGATTGTTGTCAACGCCAGGAGTGTCTCTGACAAAATAGCTATCCTCTTGGATACCAAGGGCCCCGAGATAAGGACTACCATCTGCGATGAACCGGTCAGTTTTATCAGAGGTGAGACTGTGATAATTGGCGGAAATGTTAATGAAAAGACCTCACATGAGGTTATCAATCTCAATTACAGCGAGATAGCCAAATATGTGCCCGAGGGAGCATTTATTGTCATTGACGATGGCGAGCTTGAAATCAAGGTGGTAAGCAGGGAGGGGAAGCATCTTACCGGAAAGATAGAAAATGACGGTATCCTCGGCTCCCGGAAAACGGTAAACATACCTCAGGTAAGAATTAATCTTCCCTCGGTCAGCAAACGTGACGTGACTTTCATCAACCTGGCTGTGAAGCTTGACATTGAATTCATAGCCCATTCCTTTGTAAGGTCAAAGGAAGACATTCTTGCTGTACAGCGGCTGCTTGACAAGCAGTCAAGTAAGATAAAGATCATTGCCAAGATCGAGAACCAGCAGGGAGTTGATAACCTCGGAGAGATAATGGAACATTCGTATGGTATCATGGTGGCTCGGGGTGATCTGGCTATAGAGGTTCCCTTCGAAAGGATACCCGGCATACAGAGAATGATTATCGAAAAATGTATCGAAGAACGTAAACCGGTAATTGTCGCTACCCAGATGCTTCATTCAATGATTCATTACCCCCGGCCGACAAGGGCGGAGGTGAGTGACGTGGCCAACGCTGTATACAGCCAGACTGACGCCCTGATGCTTAGCGGAGAGACGGCATCTGGAAAGTACCCTCTAGAATCGGTGAAAACAATGGCCAAAATCGCCGCAGAGACAGAGCGGGAGAAAGAGCAGTACATTGAGATGCCTGCCGGCTCCATGAGCGGACTGGTGTCAGCATATCTGGCAAAAGTGGCGGTAAAAACATCAGTGAGGATAAATGCAAAAGCTATACTGGCAGACACACTCAAGGGATCTGCAATAAGAAACATGGCAGCGTTCCGTGGCATCAACCCGGTGATGGCACAGTGTTACTCATACCGTACTATGAGGGAACTGGCTCTGTCATATGGCGTGATACCTGTGTTTATGGAAAAGAAGATTTCAGTTGATGAGTTCATCCGTGTATCACTCTCCGGGCTCCTGAAGAAACATGACCTGAAGGATAATGATATTCTGGTGATCCTTGCCGGTAACTTCTCAAGGGGAACAGGTTTTTCGTTCATTGAGGTTGGAACGGTTGAGTATCTCAAGGAAAGAGTGCAAATAAAGCAGAGCGATCTGATGGCTTGATTTTTGATGTTAATCGTGCATGCACATTCCCCGGAGCTTAATATGGGGTTTGCGAGCACAAACGAATTTATAGAAAAGGATAAAAGAATGACTTCGTTGAGCCCTCCGCCATTAGCGGATCAGTTCTTCGCAGTGCAGCGATGAGATTCAATCCTGATATGCCGTCATGAAGATATTGTCACTGTTAATAATACTCCTTCTCCATCCTGTTCATGTGTCACTCACCGGAATAGAATATGACACTGTGAGCAGGAGCTGGTCAGTTTTTGTTAAGCTCTACAGTGATGATCTGGAGGATGACATGAAACTGGGGAAATCTTCAGGAGAGGAGATCGCCGGTGGTGAGGAGGAGAGATTTTTTCAATATCTTGCCGACCGGATTATTATCATGGAAGATGGCAGGCAGCTTGATATGACACTGCTGAATGCTGTGACCGACGGCCTTGAGCACAGATTTAGTATCAGGGCCGAAGGAGGAGATAAAGTGAGAGAGGTGACGGTAGTGAACCGGATCATGACCCGGCTGTATGATGACCAGGCAAACATGGTGCTGTTCAGCTTTGACGGGATAGAAGACGGATACAGGTTCACCGCCACTGACACCATGAAGATTTACAAAGTCAAATGAAAGAGACTGACATGACAAAAAGAGTTACTGCGGCAATAATACTTCTGTTTCTGGTGACGTCTGGCGTTACGGCTACCCATAACCGCGCCGGAGAAATCACATACCGCCAGATATCCGAACTCACTTATGAGGTGACCGCCACCACCTTCACCTACACCCTCAGCAAAGCCGACAGACCTACCCTGGACATAGAATGGGGTGACAACTCCATTACCAACGTAACAAGGTTCTCTGAGACATACCTGCCAAATAACTACAAGAAGAACGTATACGTCTCACAACACACCTATCCGGGGCCGGGTGTCTACAGGATTGTGGTGCAGGATCCGAACAGGAATCTGGGTGTTGAGAATATCCCCAACTCGGTAAATGTTGTCTTTTCGATCTCAACTAAACTTATTGTCAATTCGGCTATTGGCCTGAACAGCACACCCATTCTGCTCAATCCTCCCTATGACAAGGCTGCCGTGGGTCAGGTCTTCATTCACAATCCTGCTGCCTATGATCCTGACGGCGACAGTCTCTCATACCAGCTGACCGTATGTACCAGGGAAGATGGTAAGCCGATACTTGACTACACTCTTCCGCCTGCCTCCAAGAAGTTTTATGTAGACTCCATCTCCGGTGACCTGGTATGGGATGCACCCATAGCTATCGGTATCTATAACGTGGCAATGGAGATACAGGAGTGGCGTGCAGGTATAAAGATTGGCGTGGTGGTGAGAGACATGCAGATAGAGGTTTACGAGACTGACAATAATCCGCCTGTCACGGCCCCGCTTCCCAATCTCTGCGTGGAGGCAGGCGAAACAGTATCACTTGACATAACCGCTGCCGATGTAGACCTTGATTCTATGAAGCTCATTGCCACATCGGGCATATTCACCTCATCCGAGTGTCCTGCCACCTTTACTACCCTGAGCTCCGAAGCGGGGTTTATCAGGGCACGGCTAAGCTGGACCCCTTGCCACGCCAGCGTAAGGCACCAGCCTTATGACATAATCATTAAGGCTGAAGATAATAATGCTGATTTACAGCTGGTTGATATTGACAATATGAGCATCAAAGTGCTGGGACCCTCACCTGTTCTACTCTCTGCACTTCCGCAGGGCAAGTTTGTTCAGCTTGAATGGGCCGGTTACGGCACCGGAGCGATATCTGGATTCAGTATCTACAGACGTGAAGGAACCTCTTCGCTGATGGTTGATACATGTTACGACGGCATACCGCCTTCTGCCGGCTTTGCCAAGGTGGGATATGTATCCGGCTCTAATATGTTGACATTCACTGATACTGATAACGGCAACGGCCTTGATGCAGGCGTTGAATATGCCTACAGAATTGTTGCCGTCTATCCCAATGGCACAGAGAGCAAACCTTCAAATGAGCTGTTAACAGCACTGATAACAGGGCTGCCTCTTATAACCAATGTCTCAATCCGTACTACCGGTGATGATACCCACGGCTCACTGAGACTTGCATGGCAGAAGCCCCGTCACCTTGATACAATACCTGCAAATGGACCATATGAATATCTTATTTACAGGGCTGAAGGGATTGCTGGCACCAATTTCGACCTTATAAGAACGCTGCCTTCAACAAACCTGAATGATACCGTCTATGTTGATACCCTTATAAACACGCGTGACAAGGGCTGGGTCTATAAGATAGAACTTTATAATAATGCTCCCGGCAACAGGTTCCTCATCGGCGACCCCGGTATCGCCTCCTCTCTCTACCTGACAGCAGCCCCGGGCGACAGAAAAGTGAGATTCGCACTCAACCGTAACGTGCCATGGATCAATACTTCATATGAGTTCTTCAGGTTTGACGGCTCTTCATGGCTCTCTGTAGGATCAACCAACCAGCTCACATGGGTTGACGAAAACCTTGTTAACGGAACTGAATACTGTTACTATGTTGTCTCCTCCGGCGGCTACCAGGGAGCGGGAACACCCAAGAATCTTATCAACTTCTCACAACGCACCTGCGCAGTGCCTGTTGATAACGAGCCGCCATGTCCTCCCGTGCTGACTGTCTCATCGCAGTGTGACAGCCTCTATAATACCGTGCGCTGGACTATAGATGATCCGGTCTGCTATGAAGATGTGGTAGGATACAAGCTTTATTATAAGCAGACAACGGAAGAGAACCTTGCACTGCTGATCGAAATTAATGACAAGACAGTCCACAAGTACATTCATTCGCTCCCTGATTATGTTGCCGGATGTTATGCCATTAAAGCATTTGATGCTCATGGTAATGAAAGCGTATTTTCTGCAATGGTCTGTGTTGACTCCTGCAACTTCTACGAGATACCCAACGTCTTTACCCCCAACGGTGACGGTTTCAATGACTGGCTGGTAGCCAAGAGCTCTGCCCTTGTTGAGAAAGTGGAGTTTAGGCTGTTTAACAGGGCAGGGGTGACGGTGTTCAGCACCAGCGAACCGAAGCTCAACTGGGACGGAACATATAAAGGCAAGGTGGTGCCAACGGGCGTATATTACTACGACTGTGAAGTGTTTGAACGAAGAATCAGTGGGCTGGAACAGTTCCATCTCAGTGGCTTTGTACATGTGATCACAGAAAAAGGCGAGGGGCCTGGAATTATTCAGGGGAAAAAATAAAAGAGATGAAAAAGATACTACTATGCCTGATAATAACCTTAACTGCACATCTCGCAGCGGGTCAGCCGGGCTATGAGACCATCCTCAGGGCTGTCTCCCTCTCCGAAAGGGGTGAAGCGGTTGAGGCTGCAAGCCTTTTGGCAGGAGCCGCAGAGATAAGGACCAATGCTGATATGCTGCTGATCAGGGGTGATATCTACCGTAAAGCTGGCAGACTCAAGGAGGCAAAGAGCGACTTCATGTTAGCTGAGAATCTTCGTCCAGGCTCGGGAATGTACGGCCTGGCAGCATGTGCAGCCACCGAGGGAGATGCCAGAGCTGCTGTCTCATACCTCACTGCGCACCTTCAGTCGAACTACAGGAAGGCTGAGCCGAAGATAATGCTGGATGATGCTTTCAGCTCCGTAGCCTCTTCATACGAATGGAAGACTCTCTGGAAGAAGGACTGGTACAAAGGGTACGAGAGAAAGAACTGGGAGATTGATCATTACATAAAATCAGGTCGCATTGACCTCGCCAGAGAGGCCTGGAACGAGCTTTCAGGACTCTACCCTGATATGCCGGTGACCGATTACTGCAATGCGCGCATAATGATGAGCAGCGGAAAGTACCGTGATGCAGCTGACATACTCACCCGCCTCACGCAAACCAAAGATGCTCCGCCGGAATGGTTATACACCCTTGCTGAGGCCCGTGCCGGCGAAGGCAGCCCCTATGCCGCTGCCACTGCGCTGACAGCGCTTATAAATGCCGGTTATCCGGACCCGCAGCTTCTGCTGCGCCGGTCAGGGATGCTGCTCAAATCAGGTGACAGGGATGCTGCCAGGCGTGACCTTGAAAAATATATCTCCATTGACCCGGATAACACCGAGGCACTAGGGCTGATAGGTAAGATGTATGCTGAGGAGGGTGCCATATATGAGGCACTGCCCTATCTGAATTCCAATGTTGAGAAGAACCCGGGTGAATCTTCCGCCTTCCGCCTGCGCGGTGACGCCTGGATGGCAGCACAATCGTGGGAGAGAGCTGTTGATGATTATACCATGAGCCTTGACCTTGACCCGGCTAATGGACAGGTGAACCTTAACCTGGGCATTGCATTGATAAACAGCGGGAAAAGTGACGATGCATGCCACTACCTCCGCAGGGCAAAAAGCCTCGGAGAAAAGGGGGCAACTGAGTATCTGGCAAAGTATTGTATCAGATAACAGCAAGGCTGTCAGGGGAGGTATCTATCTTATATTCTTCAATATCCTGTCATACAGGTCTTTAGGCTTGAAGGGCTTGAGCACGTAGTCGTTGATAGCCAGGTTTTCTATCTTGTCCTGAGCTTCTGACATGACTGCGGCGGTGAGTGCTACAATGGGTATCTGAGATATTTTCTTGTCGGGTAAGCCGCGTATGATGCGTGTAGCCTCTATGCCATCCATCACAGGCATGTGCAGATCCATAAGTATCAGGTCATACTCCTGTTTCATGACCTCATCAAGAGCAAGCTTGCCGTTCTCAGCATGAGTTACCCTCACCCCCCAGCTTTCAAGGAATTTATTTGCAACGAAGAAATTGATCTTGTTGTCTTCGGCAACAAGGATCCTCTTGCCAGCAAGCTCCATCATCGTCTCCGGCCCTCCCTTTTCTGCAATCTTCATCTCGCTGGCCAGAACAGTATATTCAATTGCGAACGTGAAGACCGATCCCTTACCAGGTTCACTCACCACGGTTATCTTTCCGCCCTGCAAATCAACCAGGCGCTTGCTGATAGCCAGCCCCAGACCAGTACCGCCGTATTTGCGTGTTGTGTCAGGGGAGGCTTGCGCATAACTCTCGAATATCACCTCGAGCTTCTCTCTGTGAATACCGATGCCTGTGTCGGTCACGGAAAACTCCAGCAGAGCCCTGCCTTCCATGCGTTCCTTGACGGTGGCCTTTAGTGTCACCCCTCCCTCAGAAGTGAATTTCATGGCATTTGCCAGGAGGTTGGAAAGTATCTGGTTAAGCCTTATAGGGTCACCTACAATTGATGCCGGAAGATCTGCAGATTTCTCTACAGTGAAAGATATGCCTTTATCCTGAGCCCTGCGGCTGTATGATCTTCTGATTTCATCAAGCATGGACGAAAGATCAAACTCCGTCTTCTCAAAGACGATCTTGCCGGCTTCCATCTTATTGAAGTCAAGGATGTCATTGACAAGAGTCAGGAGATGGCTGGCTGAAAAACGGAGCGTCTCAATGAGCTCCATCTGGTCTTCACGCGGATTACTCTGGTATAAAAGGTTGGTGATGCCTATCACCTCATTGAGGGGAGTACGGATCTCATGGCTCATGGTTGACATGAACTGCTGCTTGGAGAAGGCCGCCTCCTCAGCTCTCTTACGAGCGGAGATAAGATTGTCAAGCATATTGCGACGCTGCAAGGTGAGCACTATCTGATTGGCTATGAACTCAAACACCTGCAGATCGTCATTGTTGAAGGCGTCAATCTTCTTATAATCCTGAAGACATATAGCACCAATGACCTCATCGTCCATCTTCAGCGGTACACCCATCCATATCTTGCATGGTGAACCGACAAGACTGAAGGCACCGGTCTTTTCTATTTTCAGGATGTCAATCTCATCGAGCAGGACAGCCTTGTTATTTTTGATGACCCATCCTGTCAGTGTGTTCTTCGCAGCCGTCTCCTGGAAGTGGTCACGCTCATCGGCAAAGAAGGGAAACGTGAGAGTGTCTTTCTCACGGTTATAGAGGGCGATAAAGAAATTGTTCACATTCCACAGCCTGCCTATCTCACGAACAATTGTGGGGTAAATGTCAAATATGTCTGAGTCCTGTAGGGCTACTGTGGATATATTATACTGTATCTCCTGCATCAGCCTGCCTTTAATCTCGCGCGAGATATCACGGTAGATACCCAGGAAAGCAATTTTCATGTCATTGGAGATGACAGAGGAGGCTATAAGTGATACATTGATCCTGTTACCCTGTTTGTCTCTTCTTATTGTCTCCAGGTAATCGGTACCGTTGGCCAGTGCTGTCTCATCAATCCTTACCGCCTCATCACGCAGCTCATCGGGCACCACCAGGTCATCAATCATCCTGTTCATGGCTTCATCAGCCTCATAGCCGAAGAGGTGGGTAAAACCCTTGTTTACCCTCATTATGTGTCCTTCAAAAGTAGTCAGAACAATTGCCTCCGGAGCAGCATCAATGAGATGCTCAAGAAGGGCTTTCTCGTTTGAGAGCTTCTGTTCAAATTCCTTATGTTTGCTCACGTCGGTAAGGACACACCTGTATCCTGTGACCCTGTTACGTATAATAATAGGGCCGGCATGAAAGAGCACTGACACTCTCTTTTTCTGCTTGTTAACAAGGATGTATTCATCAACGGTGATCTGGCCCGGTTTTGTCATACCGGAGAGCTCCTTCATCAGCCTGTCAAGATCTGCCTCCATAAAAAGCTCAGGAAGAGATATTCCCTTTGTAAGGTCATTATTGTCAAACCCCAGGGTCAGCATCCCCTGGGTGTTCATGAAGGTAACATGCCCCACAGTATCAATCTCCATGATCATCTCCGGCAGTAGCTCAGCGAAGGTCTCAAAGACGATACCCTGTTTGAGTATCTCGCTTTCTCTCTCCTTCTGCAGCTTGCCGGGCTCCCAGGTGATCACTATGTCACCTGAAGAGAGCAACAGCCCTATATAATAGCCCTCCTCGTCTGTTCCTTCGGGTGATACCGGTACCTTATATGACCCCTCTCCTGACGTAATATTCCCAAGAAGGGTGAGAAAGGCATCGTTCCTGGCAAAAGGTGTCTCATGTATCTCCTTGCCAAGTACATCCTTGCGGTCGAGTTCCTCAACATCCTCTGCCCGGTAGTTAAAGTCGATGATGTAATACTTGTTTTCGCCCTCGCATCTTAGTATCATAGCGTAGCTCCTCATCGAGTCAAAGATCTCTTTCAGTATCTTCTCTGACTCGGCCCTGGCATAGCCGTCATTCAGCGTGCTGATGTCATTATAATAGGTAATGAGGTAGACCTCTTCACCGATGAAGAGGGTGCGGGCACTGAAGAGGAATTTACGTTCTTCGCCCGATCGCATGCGCAGCCTGATCTCAAGGTCAGAGACTTTCTTCAACCTGGAGAGAAGCCTCATGTACTTCCGGTTTTGTATCAGATCAACGTATAGCTGAATGTCTTCAGAGGTCTTTCCAATGATCTGATCCCTGGAGTATCCGGTGGTATCGAGAAAGGCCTGGTTGACTTCTATATACTTCTGTGTCTCAAGGTTACTAAGCGTTATCAGCTGGTTAGTTGAGTTAAAAGCCAGCTCAGGTATGTCTACAAGATGCTTCAGAGAGGTAAGTAGAGAAGGTGAAGTCTCTGAATCATTGATAGTCTCTTTGGATTTTTCCATCTCGGTACCTGGCTTGAACATTGAATATACGGCAGACGCTGGTTCAGATTAACAAATATAATCGGATCTCTACTAAAGTAGAACGGAGAGACAGGTCAACTTATTTTCCCATCATGGGAAGCGTACCAGCTACACCATTCGGTCAGACCGCATTTGCTGCATAACGGTTTACGGGCAATGCAAATGTATCTGCCATGGAGCAGGAGCCAGTGATGTGCTTTGGATCTCAGCTCTTCGGGTATCTCGCGGGTAAGCTTTAGCTCGACCTCAAGTGGGGTCTTTGCACCGGGAGTAAGGCCAATTCGTCTGGCAACCCTGAAGACGTGGGTGTCTACGGCTATGACCGGACTGTTCCATATCACCGAAGCGATCACGTTGGCAGTCTTTCTTCCTACACCCGGGAGCTGCATCAGTTCATCCCTGCCCGACGGAACCACACCCCCGAAATGCGAGGTGATCATGGAGGCCATGCCCTGAAGATGCTTTGCCTTGTTGTTAGGGTATGAGCAGCTCCTGATGAGATCAAAGATCTCCTCCACAGTGGCTGCGGCCATAGTCGCGGCGTCAGGGAACCGTTCAAAGAGCGGGGGGGTGATTATGTTGACGCGCTTGTCAGTGCACTGCGCTGAGAGAATCACTGCAACAATAAGCTGGAACGGATCGCAGTAGCTTAGCTCTGTCTCTGCAACAGGCATATTCTCTGCAAACCATCCAAGTACTGCCTTATATTTTTCACTGGTTTTCATTGTTCTGGTAAATTCAGGTGATGAAACCCACATCCTCGATAAGAATCACAACCACAAATGAAATATAATTTTCAATCATCAGCCCCTTGCGTTAAAGATTTATAGACAAAATCGGACTAGCAAGCTCCGCGAAGCTAAGCAAGCATGAAAATGCCTGGTTGATAATGCGGTTTAACCCTCTTATCGATACAAGCAATTTAACTATTAAAAACAAAAATATTTATGTGTAAAAAAGAATATTTTCATTTTTTCTTATCTAAATCGATTCGTTTTGTGAATTAAATCATAGTAATTGGTTATTCTGGTTGCTATTTTTCGGCTCAATGAACCGTATCAAAATAACAACTGCTGAAGGAAGTTCCCTTATCATCATGGGTGGAAGCCTGGACGATATCAGTACCATGCTTCCCCATTCAGGGCTGTTCATCATCACTGACACCAACGTGAAGAGGCTCTATGGCGCCGATTTTCCAGCCGGGGTTGTGCTGGAGATAGATCCGGGAGAGAAGAGCAAGACACTGGAGGTGATAGGTGATCTGTGCAGACAACTGCTTGATGCAGGGGCTGACCGCTCATCATTTATACTCGGTTTTGGCGGCGGCGTTGTATGTGACGTGACGGGGCTGGTAGCTTCCCTGTATATGAGAGGAGTGAGACACGCCTTTGTATCTACAACTCTTCTGTCACAGGTTGATGCCAGCATCGGAGGCAAAACAGGTGTTAACCTGGGGCAGTATAAGAACATAATTGGCACCTTCAAACAGCCTGAGTTCGTTCTTTGCGATCATAAGATGCTCTCAACACTGCCGGAAGTGGAGCTGCAGTCAGGCATGGGAGAGCTGCTCAAGCATGGAGTCATCAGAGACAGGCACCTTTTCTTCGATATCACCGCTTCAATGGAACGTCTTTTTGAGCGTGACACAAAAGTTATGGGAGACCTTATTGTCAGGGCGGCGAGGATCAAGGCAGCGATTGTGCGGCATGACCCGTTTGAGACGGGCCTGAGGAGGAAATTGAACTTCGGACATACATTCGGGCACCTCCTTGAGACACATAACGGGATACCCCATGGCGTAGCTGTAATACAGGGAATGCTTATCGCAGCGGAGCTGTCAGTGTGGGTAGGAGAGATGCCTCATTCAGAGCTGAAAATACTGGAGGTGGCCATCGCGGAAAGCGGAATCAGGAGTGACTATGAACTCCCGGCAAATGCTGTAAGCCTGATATCAAGAGATAAAAAGAGCGAAACAGGATCAGTGAAAATCGTCCTCCTCCAAACTGTGGGGAAGACAGTCGTAAGAAGGCTCTCTCTTACTGTGATAGAAGCCTTTATAAATTATTATCGTGAAAGCAGAGAGAAACATAAATCAGTTTAAGGAAATAAAATGAATACACTCGGGAAAGTTTTCAGGGTCTCAATCTTTGGAGAATCACACGGGCCGGCAGTGGGAGTGGTTATCGACGGTTGCCCGGCAGGACTGCCGTACTGGCGTGAGGAGATGATGGCAGACCTGTCAAGACGAAAGGGTCTTATGCCTGGTACAACCACCCGGAGAGAGACTGATGAGCCGGAGGTGATCAGCGGAATATACAATAACTTCACTACAGGCGGACCTGTGGTGATATGTACCCGTAACCACGACTTCCGGCCAGACGACTACGAGCAGTTTACAAGCATCCCGCGACCAGGCCATGCTGATTTTACGGCAGGGTATAAATACAAGGGTTTCTGTGATATGAGGGGAGGAGGTCATTTCTCAGGCCGCCTCACATGGGGATTGGTTGCTGCAGGTTATTTTGCCCGTCAGATAATCTCCCCGGCTATCATTACAGCCAGCCTGGTTGAAGCAGGAGGAGAGAAAGATTTTGCCGCCGCCATAGCCAAGGCCATGGCAACAAATGATACCATTGGAGGTGTGGTTGAGTGTATCGTAAAAAATGTGCCAAAAGGACTGGGAGAACCGTCGTTCTGCTCCGTTGAAGCAACCCTGGGACAGATAGCTTTCGGGATACCTGCAGTAAACGGAGTGGAGTTCGGGGCTGGCTTTGCCTCTTCAAAGAGCTATGGCTCTCAGCATAATGACCCCTTTGTGGATAAACGCGGAAAGACCTCTACAAATAATGCCGGTGGCATCAACGGTGGCATCACAAATGGTAATGATCTGATTATGAGAGTGTCAGTCAAGCCGGCAGCAAGCACTGGCGTACCTCAGCGTACCTTTGACACTGAAAAGGGAGAAATGGCTGAACTGGAGATAACCGGCAGACATGATACTTGCATTGCCAGGCGCATACCTGTTATACTTGAATCAGCAGTGGCAATAGGCCTTGCAGACCTTTTTATGCTTGACAGGGCAATTAACGGTCAGAGGGTGAGATAGCCGGTGGGCCTTTTTTTGCTTGACAGGGCAATTAACGGTCAGAGGGTGAGATAGCCGGTGGGCCGGACAGGTATTAATGAAGTCAGACAGTAAGTACCAGTATCCTTTCAGTCTGCCTTGTCACCTTAAACCTGTCATCAATCCGGTAGCCCATAACCCATACCACATCATCTTCCGAGAACAGCAGGAGCACCTTCTCTTTGCCTGTTACCGGGACTTTCAGATCAATAAGGAAATCACTGATTTTTTTCATCTGCTTCATACCTAGTGGCATAAATCTGTCACCAGGCTCCCAGTGCCTTACAGAGACCGGAAAAGTGATCCGGTCAAGGTCAACAGAAGCGGTCAGTGGATTGACCGGCAAAGGGTCAATAGCTGGCTCCGCGACGTGAAGATCAGTAAATAGTCCTGATATGATCATCTCATCAAGTGAATTGAATTCATAGGTGGCAGGCTCTTTTTCTACTCTCTCTGTGACGATGATCCTTCCCCTGTCATTTTGAATGCGATGGGTGGAGGTGTATAAATACTTTCCTGTCTGCGAGCCCAGGAGGGAGATGACCTCTTCTGTCTGTTTGGAGGAGATGCCAAACCGGCGAAACAGCTCATAGATATGAGGTACAAACGGCTTCAGGGTGGTGAGAGCGCTGATGTCAGCCTCCAGCCCATCCTGCATTGGCCTGAAGATGCTTTCCATCATCCGGTCAACATAGGTATCCATGAGCTCTGAGGCAGATGAGAGGTGGCTCATGGTAGCTGTGATGGCGTTGAGCACTCCCGGATTTACCTTCTCCATCTCAGGTATGACCATGTGCCTGATCCTGTTGCGGGTATATTTGACCTCCTTATTTGAGCTGTCTTCACGGTACTTAATCATTTTTTCCGTTGCAAAAGCTATGATCTCAGCCCTTGACGCAAAAAGCAGCGGCCTGATAATACGATCACGGTGCTGATCTATCCCTGTCAGCCCTGTCAGCCCTGTGCCTCTCATCAGGTTGATGAGAAAGGTCTCTACGTTATCATTAAGATTATGAGCAACAGCCACAGCATCAAATCCCTCATGGCTGACCACTGAGCTGAACCATTCATAACGCAGGTCCCGGGCAGCCATCTGTACGGAGATCTTTTTGGTGGCAGCATGGCCAAGGGTGTCAAAACGCATGCTTGAAAATGGCAGGTTATTTTTACGGGCATACGCTTCTACGAATTTTTCATCACCGTCAGACTCCTCTCCTCTGAGGGAGAAGTTGCAGTGTGCTATTGAATGCTCTATACCAGCTTCCCTGAAGAGCCATGCCATCACCATTGAATCCACTCCACCGCTAACGGCAAGTAACAGCCTGCTGCCAGTACTGAACAGCCGCTCTTGTTTGGCATATTCCCAAAACCTCTTAAGCATACCTCATCGCTTTGCACAAAGTTAAGCATCAAACGGCAGAATGTCTTAATGATTCAATAAAAAGAGACAGACAGGGAGCGTGTTAGCGAAAAGGTGTCACCCCCGGCGGATCCGGTTCAAACCCCGGAGGCCGGAGCCTTTCAATGCCACTGGAGGTGATAAATGATTTTTCCGAATAGGGCGGTGAATTTGGGTACCAGGCCAGCCGTATCTGAATGGTGTTGAGAACAAGCTGATCATTTCTTATCCTCACTCCTGCACCCAGGGCAGGGACGGTATAATGGCTGCTATTATTTAACCTCTTCCTGGCCAGCAGGCCGGCATCAGCAAAAGCAAAGAGGGCGAACCTGAAGCCAATGACCGGCTTGCTAATGAATAACACCGGCTCTATAGATAGTGTAACCCGCGTGCCTCCACTTATCGAATCATTACGGAACCCCCTGATAAATGAATCGTTGTTCAGATAGATGTACTCATCAGTATAGCGGTTGAACCCCCTCGTATAATAGAGATTCACAAACGTTCTGACCCTTGATCTGCCAGCCTGAACCAGCGGAGTGAAGTACCTGAGACTGGCCTGCAGCATGCCCTGCTCCGTGCTGCCATGGTTATAGAAGGTTGAATAACCCGCACTGGCATAGATATAACCGAAACCGGTGAGTATATTACCGTACGCCAGCTTCAGCCCGGCATATGTCCGCCATTTGAATTCATTCTTTTCCCTGCCGCCAAATACCTCAGCCATATATCCGTAGGGAATATCTTCAGTGCGCCCGTAGGAATATATAAGTGAAGTGTTTATGTATCTCTGAGATGATATGGCAAGGGATGCTGTCGCCAGCTGATAATTCTGCAGGCGATAGTATGAGAAATCGTCTATCTCAGGCCTGTTAAACACATTATTGCGCATGTACCTCCCTCTTACAATTAGCCTTGTCACTCGCGTACGGTCAAGCATAAATGCTCTCGCAATCCAGTAGTCCTGCCATGAAAAACTGAGCGGCGCCGGCACCAGCATGGTGTCAAGATCCTCGGTGGTACGGGTCATCCAGATGGAAGCAGACCAGGCATATTTTGTTTCGGAGGAAACGAATTTCCTGCTGTAAGTGCTATTCATTGCTGTCGTACCCAGACCGTCTGCAAATGCCAGTTCAAGATCGGAGAACGAGCGGGCTATATTACGGATGGAATAGCGCACCCCGAATCCGGGATATGGAAATTCCTTGAAATTATATGGCATTGCCAGTGTCAGCTCATGTCCCAGCCCTGCAAAGTTCTTGTCGAAGACTCTTACCATCCCGCTGTTTATCCCATTCAATGACAGGTTAAGCCCGTAAGGGTAATTTTCCCTGACAACAATGGCTACATCAGCATGGATACTGTCCACGGATATTATGGTGATACGGGCATCATCAATGAAGGGGAGCTGTCTGAGCAGGCGCTCATTATCAGCCATCTGCAGTGATGAGATGGTGTCTCCTTCCCGGAAGAGAAGGTATTTGTTCAGAACAAAGCGTTTTGACTTGGTATATGTTGAGTTTAAGAGCCGTTCACCCTTCGAAGGATTCACCTGGCCCGGATTGTCAATGTTAGTGCCGAAGGCATTCAGCCGGATCACCTCCCTGACACGTATGACCTTTCCTTCATATTCTTCAAAAGGTGATGTACTGGTCATGTTCACTCTTGCGTTAGCTCCATGACCCGGAGAAACAACAATCATATCATAAAGAAGTGTTGTCAGCTTTCGCCTCTCAGCCCTGACTTTTAGTGAGTCATAAAATGCCCGTGACAGTGTATCGTCAGGGGGTCTCTCCTGAGCTAACGTGACAAGACCTGGGAAAAAAAATAGGAACTGGATAAGAAAAAATAATCCTGGAAGGAGTCTTTTATTTATGCATAGCTTCACTGTGGCTTTGAATTGGCACCCAGAATATCATCAGAGTTAAACTGGAATCCAAGCCGCTTACCCGTTATGAGCCTTGAATGCTGTATCTTTGATTCAGCCTGCCCCACGGAAGCGATCTTGACAGTGTCATAGGGCGGAACCAGCAGATCAAATTCCAGTGAGTAATTTATTGCAGTATAAACGACCTTCTGTAGTGATTCCATGCTGAAGGCCTCATTGCCGTAGTTGGTAAAAAGCATTCCCATCTGTCTTTTGCCTTCCACAAAATACTGGTTCTCATGGTTCACAAAGATGCGGGCTATAAGATAGCCAAGGTCATCAAGCCTTGAATACTTGAATGAGTCAGCCAGGAAATTGTAAATGTGTATGATACCACTATAAGCATTGTTTTTGTTCTTCTGGATGTAGGGTGTCTTCCAGGCAGGGTGCTCACGGTCAAACTGAAAAATGTTGGAGTGCATGCTGAAGAGCAGAATGTCAGCAGCTACCATCAGCTGCGCATCAAAGTTGCTTCTGTCAGTATATTCCATACGTATTCTGGGGTCGACTCCCGAAAGATTGCTGTTAACCTCCCTGGCGAGGTTCTTGAGGATCTCCTTGACCATTACGAAGGCCGTTGCGGTATTATCAAACACCTTTTGTTTAAGTACAGACTTACTCTTAAGGGTATCAACTATCATTACCTTCCTCTGGGCAGTCTCATCCACCATGTCAATATGTTTTACTCAATTGTTTAAAATTAATCTTTTTATTAATTAAAGATATAACGGAGATGCATTATAAACATTATGAATTATAATACCGGCAGCAGATGCAACGGCTTGTCTACCTTTTAATCTTGTTTAGTATGCCCTTGCGAACAGAACCCTTCTGCGGGAAGGTTTTCCTGTCAGGATGCACCGGCCCTCTTCGTCAGGGGTATCAAAAGGTATTGCTCTGATGGAGGCTTTGGTCAGGTTCTTTATCTCTGCTTCTGTCTCTGGCGTACCGTCCCAGTGTGCCAGTATGAATCCGCCCTTGTTATCAATGATATCGATGAACTCTTCCCAGTTGTCAGCTCTGGTGGTGTTAGTGTCTCTGTACTCAACTGCTTTCCTGAAGATATTCTTCTGTATATCGTCCATCAGAGCCTTCACATGCTGCACAACATTTTCCCGGCTCATTGTCTCCTTGGTAAGAGTATCGCGGCGGGCAACCTCCACCGTGCCTTCAAGGGCATCG
>CAYQNT010000036.1:2538-4907 GCA_964418865.1 uncultured Rikenella sp. | reverse complement strand
AAATTTGAATCCGGGCTTCTGTGTGTCACGGTTATCGTACTTTACAGACATCCCTGCTTCTTCAAGCCGGGCCTTGAGGTCAAGGGCGATAGCGGAGATAGTATCAAACTGCTCGTTGCCCTTATATATAGGTATAATCACTACCTGAATTGGTGCCAGCCTGGGCGGGAGCACCAATCCGTTGTTGTCTGCGTGGGCCATGACCAGCGCTCCTATAAGCCGTGTGGTGACGCCCCATGAGGTAGCCCAGACATAATCAAGCTTACCTTCCCGGTTGGTGAACTGCACATCAAATGCTTTGGCAAAGTTCTGACCAAGAAAGTGGCTCGTGCCACCCTGTAGGGCCTTTCCGTCTTGCATCAGCATCTCTATGGTATAAGTATCTATTGCTCCGGCAAATTTCTCGCTGTCGGTTTTCACACCTCTGACTACAGGAACGCCCATGAAGTTTTCCACAAAATCGGAATACACATTAAGCATCTTCAACGCCTCCTCCTGTGCCTCTTCTTTGGTGGCATGGGCTGTGTGACCCTCCTGCCACAGGAACTCCGTTGTACGCAGGAACAGCCTTGTACGCATCTCCCACCTTACCACGTTGGCCCACTGATTGATCAGCAGGGGCAGGTCACGGTAAGACTGTATCCAGTCCTTATATGTGCTCCATATGATTGTCTCGGATGTGGGCCTCACAATGAGCTCCTCCTCCAGTTTGGCGTCAGGATCGACCACTATTCCCTTACCGTCAGGAGAGTTTTTCAGACGATAGTGGGTTACAACCGCACACTCCTTAGCAAATCCTTCAACGTGAGCAGCCTCCCTGCTGAAAAAAGACTTGGGTATAAAAAGCGGGAAATAGGCATTCACGTGACCTGTGGCCTTGAACATCCTGTCAAGCTCGGCCTGGATCTTCTCCCATATAGCATAACCGTACGGCTTGATGACCATGCAACCTCTTACAGCCGAATTTTCAGCCATATCAGCTTTAATCACCAGGTCATTGTACCATTGTGAGTAATTTTCATCCTTGTTAGTAAGAAACTTGGCCATACCTTGGTTATAGTGTTTGAATTTTTGTTAAATAGCAAAAAAGTTTGTGTAAAAATAAGCAAAACTTCAAAAAAAACACTGCTTCTCAGCGAAATCGGGAATTGACAGGCGCGCAGAGTAAGATTGGTACGAAATTTGTATAAATTTGAGTAGAAAACCCATAGGAGGATAAAATGAAAAAGTTTTGGTACATAATTCCGGTAATACTTGTGACAGCAAGCTCGTGCTCGTCACTGCGCTACTCAGCGGCCGTCAATGATGACCTTTATTACAGACCGTCAGATCGTCCGGTAACTGTGGCTACAGTGCAGTCAAAAAGTGCTGACCAGTCTTACTATAATAATATATTTGCCGCTGATACCCTTATCGCTGATGAATATATTCCTGATAATGAATATGCTGAATATGGATACGGCAACGAGGCTGGAGTAGTAAATAACTACTATAGTGGCGCCGCCGAAAGGATAATTCTCTTCAATGATAATTATTTCTATCCTTACTGGAGAGACCCGTTCTACTTTTCACCTTTCTCAATGAGGCTCGGCCTGGGGTATAGTTACTATGGCGCTTTTGGAAATCCATACTACTATGGCTATTATCCCTATGACTGGTATAACCCCTATACATATTATGGTGCCTATCCATACTACGGCTACGGCTTCGGTTATGGCTATGGCTTCGGTTATCCATACTACGGTTACAATCCATGGTATCCCGGTTACGGCTCTTCCTCACCCATCTATCCGGGTCAGGATTATAATACTCCGGGAGGCCGCAGGGGTAACTACAGTGCCAGCACCATGTCAAGGGGCCAATACACATCCTCAGGCACCAGAAGCAAATCAGGCTATGCACCTACAGGCACCAGTGCCGACAGACGATCTGTCTCATCATCAACCGCAGCTACCGGAACAACAACTTCCGGTACCCGCAGAACAGTGCAGGAGTCTGGCACTTATACGAATTCAGATACCCGCAGAACAGTGCAGGAGTCTGGCACTTATACGAATTCAGATACCCGTAGAACAGTACAGAATACTGACACCTATAATAAAGCAGGATCGTCAGGTACCGTCGTAAGACCTGAATACACCCGTCGTGATGCATCAGGAGCTGCCTTGCAGACACAGACACAGACACAGACATCGACCCAGACCAGAACAACGTCGCCGCAGCTTAGATCTGAGAGCCAGGCAATGCCACAATCACGGACCCCTGTACAGACCCAGAGCGGAAACAGGCCCCAGTATCAGTCCGCTGAGAGGTCTTACACTCCAAGTTATACCAACCCGAGGGTAAGCTCAAGGCCGGCATACAACACC
>CAYQNT010000036.1:0-2528 GCA_964418865.1 uncultured Rikenella sp. | reverse complement strand
CTCTCAGGGATACAGCGGCACCACACCAACGCGTAGTAGCAGCTCACAGGCATCCAGCAGCAGCACGCCAACGCGCAGCAGCAGCTCACAGGGATATAGTCCTTCACGCTCTTCCTCATCATCGGTGCAGTACACGGCTCCCTCACGAAGCAGCAGTTCATCCTCAGGTAGCGGGAGCTATAACTCAGGCAGCAGTTCATCATCATCATCAGGTAGCAGAAGTTACAGCTCAGGTGGTGGTGGATCATCCTCATCCGTCAGAAGCAGTAGCTCAGGCTCATCCTCTTCCTCAGGCTCATCGACCTCTTCTGGAAGTGGAGGCTCCAGAAGGCGATAATATCACCGACTAATACATTATGGATTATGCCCCGCTAAAAGCAGGTGCACTAGGGATTGCATACCAAAAAATAATGGAAATGAAAAGAAAAATATTACTACTTGCCGCAACAGTTCTGCTGCTCCCCATGTGGGTCGCAGGTCAGAATATGGATGATGCGCTGCGATATTCCAGACTCTATTATCAGGGTACCGCAAGGTTTAACGCCATGGGAGGCGCCTTCACCGCTCTCGGTGGCGACATCTCCGCAATAGCCCTTAACCCGGCAGCAGCAGGTGTCTTCCGGTCAACAGAGTTCTCAATAACACCTGTGGTTTCGTTCCGTAACCTGAATACAAACTATAACGGTTATAATAACGATGACCAGTATTCAGGCATGAATCTCGGGCAGGCAGGCTTTGTGTCAACCTTCGGCAGTGGAACAGGTGCGGGACTCTCAAACCTGAGCATAGCCTATACATTCAACCGTACTAATAATTACTACAGGCATTCGGTGATAGATGGTATAAGCAACGATGGCTCAATGGCTGACTTCTGGGCGCTGCAGGCAAACGGAACGAATAACTATGATCTTGATGGAGGCTCAGCCTGGATGGCTTATGATGCTTATCTGATTGATACCCTGTCTGGTTACTACGACCGTTATGCTTCAGTGTTTTCACGTTATGGCGATGCAAGCCCGGTGTACGGTCAACGGGTGAAGAGAACCATTGACAACGCCGGCTATAGCAATGAACATACAATAGCATTGGGTGCCAATATAGGAGACAAACTCTATCTCGGCGGCGGATTCGGCCTTACAAATATTTCTTACACCGGACACTATACCCACAGGGAGATGGATGAGGCTGAAAAGATCTTTGACCTTGTGCATTTCACCTTTACGGATCAATTCAAAGCTACCGGATCAGGATGGAACTTCAAGATAGGAGCTATAGTAAGACCTTTTGAGTCACTCCGCCTGGGACTAAGCTTTACCACGCCTACGATCTATACTATTAATGAGGTATTTTATAATAACCTTACGGCCAAATTTGATAATAACACACCGTCTGATCCCAGTGATGATGCTAACCCTGTTATCACTCAGGATGGCATGACATATCGCTACCGCCTGACAACTCCTTACCATATTAATGCCGGCATAGCATTCCAGCTAGGTGCAATTGCACTGATAAGCGCTGATTACGAGTTCATTGATTATTCTTCGGCTAAGCTGAGCAAGGGCGCTGACGGCTATGGATTTGATAATGAGAACGAGGATATCATTGGCGAATTTAGAAACTCAGGAAACCTGAGGCTTGGGGCTGAGACACGCTTCGGCCCGGTCTACCTCCGCGGAGGTTACAGCTTCTATGCTTCATCCTTTGCTGCAGGAACCTTAAATCAGGATGCCACATCCAATGGTTACAGCGCAGGGATAGGATTCAGACAGGATAAATTTTATATTGATCTGGCAATGGTCTGGCTCAACAGCTATGAGGCTTATATGATGTTCCCCGGTGACTCGGGACCGTCTCCTGTCTACACGAGTAACCCGGTAGATATGCATACGAATGATAAGTACCTGTCGGTAACTTTAGGACTGAAATTCTGATCTTTGGTTAACTGTTATCTGTTGCCAGGGACCCCTTTAACAAAGAGTGGGTCCCTGGTCCATTATTGAGCAGCACGTCTATGATACTCAACCTGCTTACAAACCCAAACTTCTCGCTGAAGACCTGGGTGTATTGCCTGTCCGTATACCCGTTCAATGTTGAAGGCAGTTTGGGCGTTATGGAATATCTATAGTCATTCTCATGGCTGCCAACAGCTATGAACCCGGAACTAAATGACAGCTCTGCCTTCAGTCCTATTGCCTCACACATTACTGTCGTCGCCTCATTATTCAGGTCTGTCAAAAAACTGCATGGTCTTGAGATGACACTGCTGATGACATCATAATAATATTCAAAGAAGGGGGCAGATGTATATGCCGATATAATACCGCGCAGGTGAAGCTCACGCCACCTCCTGCCGTTGTCAATCCTCAGATCCCTCAAGGGGGTCTTGTGGAATGATCCGCGCAGTACCGGAACTATAAGAGAAAGAGGACCATTAGCACCCAGAATCACACATCGGTTACGGTACGTCTGCTTGATGTAGTTCTCATATCTCTCTATCATGACCTTATCACTGCAGGCCACCAGAC
>CAYQNT010000035.1:15015-23662 GCA_964418865.1 uncultured Rikenella sp. | reverse complement strand
CACCGAGAAGGCCTCCCCGGGATACTACGCTGTAACCCTTGAAGACCATGATATCCGTGCTGAGCTGACAGCCACCGCCAGAGCAGGCCTCCATCGCTACACCTTTAACAAAGGAGGTGAATCACATATCATCCTCGATATGATCCATGGGATCTATAACTATGATGAAAAGAATGTCTGGACCTTCATCAGGGTGGAGAATGACACGCTTGTTACAGGATTCAGACAGACAAATGGCTGGGCGCGGACGCGAACCATATATTTTGCCATCGCCTTTTCCAAACCATTTGAATCTTACGGCTTTATTGATGTATCGCCTCAACAGGTGTATAAAGGCTTCTGGCGACGATTCAATCAGCGCATGAACTTTCCCGAAGCTGCCGGGCGCAGGCTTAGAGGACATTTTAATTTCACAAACTCGCCAGGCGAGCAGATCACGGTTAGAGTCGCTCTCTCACCTGTCAGTACTTCTGGTGCGGTTGAAAACATGATTGCCGAAGCACCAAAAGCCAACTTTGATGCCGCCAGGCTGGCAGCACAGGAGATGTGGAAAGAAGAGCTGGGAAAAGTAAAGGTACAGATGATGAACGATGACCAGATGGTCAGCTTTTACACGGCACTATATCATGCCTTCCTCTCACCCACCCTCTACATGGACATTGACAAAAGGTACAAAGGTCTTGATCAGAATATCCATACTGCTGACGGCTTTACAAACTACACCACCTTCTCCCTCTGGGATACATACAGGGCACTACATCCCCTGTTCACCATAGTGCAGCAGAAGAGAACGGCAGACATGATTAACTCTATGCTCTCCCATTATGATCAGAGCGTGCACCACATGCTTCCCGTATGGTCACACCATGCCAATGAGAATTGGTGCATGATAGGCTACCATGCCGGTCCGGTGATAGCTGACGCCATTGTTAAGGGGATAGAAGGTTTCAACTACCAAAGGGCGCTTGAGGCATGCGTCACTACGGCACAAAACGGCTGGTATGACGGCCTGGATGATTACATGCGTATCGGTTATGTGCCGGATGAACGAACAGCATCATCGGTTTCTGTAACACTTGAATATGCATATGACGACTGGTGCATTGCACAGATTGCGGATAAGATGCCTGCAGAGACCCTGAGTGCAATATCGCTGCGGGCTGATACCAATTTGTATCAGGAATTTATAAAACGGTCACGCAATTTCCTGAATGTCTGGGATCCGGCCTCCGGCTTCATGCGTCCCCGCAAGACTGACGGAAGCTTCAGGGAAAATTTTGACGTGCTTAGCACCCACGGCCAGGGCTTCATCGAGGGCAACGCATGGAACTATAGTCTCTATGTACCTCATGATCCGCTGACACTCATCTCACTTTCAGGTGGAAGAAAAAGATTTGTGCAGCATCTTGACTCCCTTTTCACCATGTACCTCCCAGATAGCTTCTTCGCAGATACCGAAGATATTACCCGCGAAGGCATCATTGGTAATTATGTCCATGGCAATGAACCCTCTCATCATGTACCTTATCTGTTTAATTATGCCGGTTCCCCCCGTAAGACACAGTATTGGGTCCGTCATATCATGGATACCAAATATCTGGCTGCTCCCGATGGTCTTAGCGGCAATGACGACTGCGGGCAGATGAGTGCATGGTATATCTTCAGCGCGCTGGGATTCTATCCTGTAGCTCCCGGCTCAGACAGGTATGATCTTGGCAGTCCGCTGGTAAGAGAGGCTGAGATAAACCTTGAGAACGGTAACTCTTTCAGTATAACAGCCGTGAACCAGTCACCGGAAAATGTCTACGTGAGAAAGGTTGAGCTTAACGGCAGCAAACTTGACCGACTCTATATCACCCATGATGAGATAATGCAGGGAGGCCGGCTGGTCTTTTATATGGGTAGGTGATCTCCCCTACCTGTTCCTGAATGCCTCCGCACCCCTGTCAAGCCAGTCAATGTATGCCTGAATGTCAAAGTCGGTGCCACGGGTCTCAATTAGCGGTCTGCCTGAGGGATCAACAATGGCATAAAGGGGAAGAGTGTTCGTGTTAAACATTGATATCTCAATATCCTCATTCTTCTTGCCCATAGTTTTCTTCTCCTTGCCATCCACCTTTGAAACAAAGACTTCGTTATCAGGTAGTTTAGTCCTGTCGTCAACGTAAAGACCCACCAGAACAAAGTTCTCCCTTATACGTTTCTGCACTTCCGGATCAGACCATACGCGTGCATCCATCTCCTTGCAGTTGGCACAGGCATGACCTTTGAAGTCTATCAGAACAGGCTTATTTTGCTCTTTTGCACAGGCAAGTCCCTCTTCAAGATCAAAATACCCCTGCAGACCATATTCAAAATGAAGGAAGTCGGAGTATTTTGGTGTGCTGCACAACGCTGATTCTCCAGGAACTGTCATAACAGTTCCCCCTCCCCTGTTTTCCTCTATTGCTTTAATAAGGTTAAAACCTGATGTCTCCCTTGGAGGAAGCAGCGCAGAGATACGTGTCAGCGGAGCTCCGAACAGTCCAGGTACAAGGTACAGGGCAAAGGTGAATGATGCAATAATCAGCACCAGCCTGAAGATACCTATGTGAGGCACATCGCTGTCATGCGAAAACTTGATCTTACCCATGAGATATATCCCCATAAGCACGAACAGCACTATCCATATTGCCAGGTAAATATCACGTGAGAGTATGCCCAATGAATATACATTATCTATTACCGATGCAAACTTGAGGCTGAATGCAAGCATTATGAAGCCAAGGACTACCTTGACAGAGTTCAGCCATCCGCCTGACTTCGGCATCTTTTGCATCAGCGAAGGGAATAGTGCAAACAGGGTAAAGGGTATGGCAAATGCAAGACCAAATCCGAACATGCCAATGGTTGGACGCAGCACGTCGCCCGAAGCGGCTTCAACAAGCAGAGCCCCAACAATGGGACCAGTACATGAGAATGAAACCAGAACTGTAGTAAGCCCCAGGAAGAAGGCAGCCAAAGCACCTCCCTTGTCAACCTTTGAATCTGATGAGCTCACCCACTTAGATGGCAGCACTATCTCAAAAGCACCCAGGAATGATGCGGCAAACACCAGAAACAAGACAAAGAACAGCAGGTTCGGTATCCAGTGAGTGCTGAGTGTGTTTGCAAAACCGGCGCCGGCACTGGTAAGAGATACTATAATACCCAATGATGAGTATAAAAGTATGATCGAGAGTCCGAAGACCAGTGCTTTGCCAATTAAAGCCCCCTTTTTGTCACTTCCCTGAGAGAAAAAGGCCACGGTCATAGGTATCATGGGGAATACGCAAGGGGTGAGCACCCCGGCAAATCCGGCAAGCATGGATAAAAGGAAAAACTTCAGAAACCCCTTCTTCGGTTTTTCTGCCGTTGAGGTTAACTGTTCTTTCCCGGAGGTTACTCCCTGCTCAATCGTTGTCACAACAGGCGTACCGGCACTTTTTTCATCGCCCGCTGCCTCCTGTATCTGGCCTGCTCTCTTTGCCTCACCGGTCTGAGCTGTTGTTTCCGTCTCCTGTGATTGTACAACGGGAATAATTGCCTCTTTAGACTGTGCTTCAGCAGTACTACCTGAACCCTTGATCAGCACGGCAAACTCAACTTCACGTGGCGGCAGGCACTGCTTGTCATCACATGACATGAATGTGACAAACCCGATGACTTTGGCCGGGTAGCTGCTAACCTTTATTTTCTGACGAAACTCAGCGCTGCCACTGTACATGCCTATTTTCATCTCGAAGCTGTTGTCGTATTTCACCTCCGGCTTAGTAATTGTAAATGGCTTACCATTAAGTGAATAACCCGTTCCAGGTTCAAAGGTAAAACTGGTGGCAATGGGTCCTCCCTCCTCCAGGTCCATCGCATAAAGATGCCAGCTGGACTCAATGGTTGCAGTCATAACCATCTCATAAACATTTTCGCCCTTATCCTCAGAGGTGAATGACCATGTAACAGGCTCAAGAACCTGAGCGCTTGCGATAACTGTTGTTATAAATAAAAACAGGCTAATGGATACCTTCCTCATAACGTTTTTTATTAAAGACAATTAAACCTCGGCAAAGTACTACTTATAACCAAAAAAGTTGCTCCATGTTTAAATCAGAGCACAAAGAAAATTATTTTTTTTGATCATAAATATATTTATCTTATCTTTGTTTATTCTTTGTTAGGAAATATTCCCAGTTGATGAATTTGAACGATTACAAACTACAGCTTAAGTCAAAAGGACTGAAAGTCACTCCTCAAAGGATGGCTGTGCTTGAGGCTGTAGATGTACTTCATGACCATCCGACAGCAGAGGAAGTGGGGCGCTTTATCCGAAAAAAGTACCCAAACATAGCCACCGGAACGATCTACAAGACGCTGGACACTCTGGCCGAAAAAGATATTCTTAATAGAGTCAAGACTGACAACGGACTCCTGCGGTATGATGCCATCCGTGATATGCATCATCACCTCTATTGCCTGCAGACCGAGCGCATTGAAGACTATTACGATTCTGAGTTGACGGAGATAATAAATCAATATTTTGAGAAGAAGGAGATACCCAATTTCAAGATTGAGGATATAAAGCTTCAGATAATGGGGAGGTTCATTGAGATAAAGGGGCCGATGAGAAAACGATGATGAAGATTTTGCTTATATCCATCGGAACAATCTCTCTTATGGTGGGGCTTATCGGCATATTTATTCCGGTTTTGCCCACTACCCCGTTTGTGCTCCTCTCTGCAGGTATGTACATCAGGAGCTCGCCGGTTCTGTATAACAGGCTTACGAACGGCAAAATCACCTCAAGGTACATGACCCGCTCGGCAGGAAGGAAAGCCGGCATCGCCGCGCTTGTAATAATGTGGTCTGTGATCATCGTTACTGCGCTGTTTTTTACCGAGGCGGCGTGGCTCAGAGTACTCCTTGCCTTCGCAGGATTGGCTGGTACTTTTTTTAAGGTACGATACTTTTTCAGGAAGGATAATAATCAGATTAAACTCCAAATTAATGACCAAATAAAAAATTGAATTATGGCAGAAATCGGAAGATCAATCGTAAAAATGGACGTTGAGGAGCTGCTTACCCTCCTCAACAAGGCACTGGCTGACGAATGGCTGGCTTATTACCAGTACTGGATCGGCGCAAAAGTAGTAAAGGGACCTATGAAAGACGCAGTCATCGCAGAGCTTGAGCTTCATGCCACTGAGGAACTGACACACGCCCTCCTACTTGTTGAAAGAATTATTCAGCTTGGCGGCACCCCGGTGCTTTCACCCGATAAGTGGTCAAAGATCACAAACTGCGGATATGAAACTCCGGAAGACCCATTCGTATCTGTGATTCTTGACCAGAATATCAAGGGCGAACAGTGCGCTATACAAGTATATAGCAAGCTCCTTGACATCACCAGAGTGGCAGACCCTGTCACCTATGACATCATACTCCAGATACTGAAAGACGAGGTTGAGCATGAAGAGGATCTTGTCTCTTTGAAGGAGGACTTTGATCTTATGATCGAACGCAGGAAATAAGGCACGCCATGAACTGTGTAGCTCAGTGTATACACAGTGCCTTTAGTGCTAAAAGAAATAATCGATAATTATTAAATAACTAATTAAAACAAACATTATGGAAGAGAAAACATTTTCTATGCCCCGCATTGGCGACAAGGCACCGGAATTTAAAGCAGTGACCACACAGGGTCCTATTAACTTCCCCGCTGATTATTCGGGAAGCTGGGTGATCCTTTTCAGCCATCCGGCTGATTTCACCCCTGTATGTACATCAGAGTTCATGACTTTTGCCAGCATGTCTGACAAATTCGAGAAGGCAAACACGAAACTCGTAGGCCTCTCTGTTGATGGTCTCTACAGCCACATAGCATGGCTGCGCACTATTAAAGAAAAGATTGAGTACAAGGGTATGAAGAATGTTGAGGTGAACTTCCCTCTTATTGAAGACATTACCATGGAAGTTGCCACAAAGTATGGCATGATGATGCCTGGTGAAAGTAACACCAAGGCTGTCAGGGCCGTCTTTTTCATCGACCCAAAAGGCATCATCCGCACAATCATTTATTACCCACTCAGTATGGGCCGTAACTTTGAAGAGCTATACAGGGTGACCCTTGCACTTCAGACTGCAGATGCCTTTTCAATTGCAACACCTGCAGACTGGCAGCCGGGTGATGATGTCATTGTTCCAACAGCAGGCTCATGCGGCGTAGCCAAGGAGCGCATGGAAAGCAAGGAAGATATGAAGTGCTACGACTGGTTCTTCTGTACCAAGCCACTTAGCAAAGAAAAGGTTCTCAGCACAGTGCTGAAAAAATAAACGTATCCAGAGATCAACAATTGGCATTAGAGGCAGGTCTGAGACCTGCCTCTTCTTGTATCAGCTCTTTTGATTGTATTCATCAAAAAAATCATGCCCCTTATCGTCCGTCAGAATAAATGCCGGCATGTTTTTCACCACTATCTTTCTTACGGCCTCCATTCCCAGCTCCTCAAAATCAACCACCTCCACTGAGGTTATGTTTTCAGCTGCCAGTATGGCTGCCGGGCCTCCCACTGATCCGAGATAGAACCCTCCGTATTTTTGGCATGCATCTATCACCTGTCGTGAACGATTACCTTTTGCCAGCATGACCATCGAACCGCCATGACTCTGGAAGAGATCAACATAACCATCCATGCGTCCCGCAGTTGTAGGGCCGAATGAGCCAGATGCCATGCCCTGAGGTATCTTTGCCGGTCCGGCATAATAAACAGGGTGCTTTTTGAAGTAGTCAGGCATTGGTTTTCCCTCATCAAGCATCTGTTTGATCCGGGCATGTGCCATATCACGTGCCACTATCAGCGTACCGCTAAGGCTCAGCCTGGTCTTTATCGGGTACTTCGTCAGCTCCGCCAGAATCTCCTTCATAGGGAGTTCAAGATTTATCTCCACCGGTTTGTCGAGCTCCGGCGCCTTGGCAGGCATGAACCTCTGCGGTTCAGTCTCAAGCTGCTCAAGGAAAATGCCATCAGCCGTGATTTTGCCTTTGATATTTCGGTCTGCGCTGCAGCTGACACCTATGCCCACCGGGCATGAGGCTGCATGACGGGGAAGCCGGATCACACGCACATCATGCACGAAATATTTGCCCCCAAACTGAGCACCAACCCCATACTCCTGACATAAGAGCTCAATCTTCTTCTCCCACTCCCTGTCGCGAAATGCTCTGCCGGCACTGTTGCCCGAGTCTGGCAGATCATCAAAATACCCTGTCGATGCCAGTTTCACAGTCTTAAGGGTCATCTCAGCCGATGTGCCGCCGATGACAATGGCAAGATGGTAGGGCGGACATGCCGAAGTGCCAAGCTCCTCAATCTTCTGACGAATAAACATGCTCAGAGATGCCTCATTAAGTAGTGACTTTGTCTGTTGGTAGAGGAACGACTTGTTGGCTGACCCCCCTCCTTTGGCAACAAAGAGGAACCTGTACTCACTTCCCGGGCAAGCCGAAATATCAATCTGTGCCGGTAGGTTGCTACCGGTATTCTTCTCTTCAAACATAGTGGCAGGCACTATCTGGGAATAACGCAGGTTCTTTTCTCTGTAGGTCTCCCAGATACCCCGGCTAAGATGCATAGCATCATCAGTGCCTGTAAACAGATCTTCCCCTTTCCATGCCATCACTATGGCCGTTCCTGTATCCTGGCACCACGGCAGCTTGCCCTCAGCAGAGATTACTGTGTTGCGCAGCATCATCCATGCCACAAAACGATCATTGTCCGTTGCCTCCGGATCACTGAGTATAACAGCCAGCTTCTCAAGATGAGAGGTGCGCAGGTAAAAGTTAACATCAATGAACGCCTGCTGTGCCAGCATAATCAGAGCTTCAGGCTGCACCTGGAGGATACGCCTGCCGCAACACTCCGTAATCTTTACATGATCAGAAGTGAGATGGCGGTATCTTGTTTTATCCTCACCATGCTGGAAGGGCTGTTCATAAATAAAATCTGCCATAATATTATTATTAAAATGGTGATTAAAGCTCCTCGTAGCAACCTGCATGGCACTGTGCTGGCGTGCTCAACGAAGTCAATGCGCACAGTATTCTCTATCAAAAATAAGAAATGTATGGCAATAGTCAAAAAAAGGATTATCCGCCGCCAGACAGGGGAGCATCCAGAATAAAGAGGGGCTGTTGTTGACTCTCTCTATGTAGAATGAGTCTAAATAAGAAGATGCTATATAAATTATGTCTCAGGCCGAAAACGATTGAAATAACTGACACAACGCAAATGCCCTAAAAATCGGCCTTTAGACATCTCCGGAGAGTGTTGTGGAACCGGATTTTCAACTAATTTTGAGTAAGTTATGGGTTTGGGTAATAAAACTAACAGCTAACAGACAATGAATGTGACCTACAGGCGCAAGCCACAGCTCGATTTCTGGCAGATATGGAATATGAGCTTCGGTTTCCTGGGCATCCAGTTTGGTTTTGCCCTTCAGAACGGTAATGTGAGTCGTATATTCCAGACACTCGGAGCCGATATTGACAACATACCTATTCTCTGGATCGCTGCCCCGGTGACCGGACTGCTTGTACAGCCAATTGTCGGGCACATGAGTGACCGCACATGGAACC
>CAYQNT010000035.1:0-15005 GCA_964418865.1 uncultured Rikenella sp. | reverse complement strand
GTCTCGGCCGTCGCCGCCCATACTTCCTGACAGGAGCCATCTTTGCCGCACTTGCTTTGGCAATCATAACCAACTCACCTACGTGGATCTTTGCCACTGTGATGCTCTGGATCATGGATGCATCAATAAATATATCGATGGAGCCCTTCAGGGCATTTGTTGGTGATATGCTCTCATCGAAACAAAGAACGTCAGGGTTTGCAATGCAGAGCTTCTTTATAGGCATAGGTGCCGTCATTGGCAGCTTCCTGCCGTGGGTACTTGCAAACTGGTTCAATGTTCCGGAAGTGCCAGCTGAAGGGAAACTGATCCCGTTCAACCTGAAGCTCTCATTCTATATTGGCGCCGCAGTCCTTCTGCTGGCTGTGCTATGGACTATTATCAAGACTAAGGAGTACTCGCCTGCTGAGCTTGAGGAGTTTGAGAAGGGGGAGAAGATTGCCCGCGGAGAAGGCATGGAGCAGGGGGCAGGGAGTCAGCAGTCAGCAGTCAGCAGTCAGCAGTCAGCAGCCAGCAGCATGGAGCAAGGGGCAGGGAGCTTGGAGCAGGGAGCAGGGAGTATAAATTTCTACCGTCCGGGAGTAATATGGCTTTCGATCGGCCTGGTGCTTACTTTTTTACTGTCAAGAGCAAATCTTGAGAAGGAGCTTTACGTTGTAACCGGCGGCATATCCATATTCGGCCTCATGCAGCTTGCAGCAGGGATGCTGAAATCTTCAGGTAAGGAAAACAACGCCATGAACAGCATCCTCACCGACCTGAAGAACATGCCTTCCACCATGGGACAGCTTGCCGTTGTGCAGTTCTTTACATGGTTCGCACTCTTCTCGCTTTGGATATACACCACCGCCGCTGTCACCTCACAGATATACGGCACATCCGACACCACATCACTGGCCTATAACCAGGGAGCAAACTGGGTGGGAGTGCTTTTCGGCATCTATAACGGCTTCGCAGCCCTGGTGGCCTTCCTGCTGCCGGTGCTGGCAAAAGCAACATCCAGAAAACTGACACATGCCATTGCACTTATCATAGGAGGCCTGAGTCTTATTTCCATAAGCTTCATACATACGCCCGGCATGCTGATACTGCCTATGCTTGGTGTCGGACTTGCCTGGGCAAGCATACTCTCAATGCCGTATGCCATACTCACCGGCTCATTGCCACATAACAAAATGGGCATATACATGGGCATATTTAACTTTTTCATTGTCATCCCTCAGATACTTGCCGCCAGCATACTCGGAAGCATGGTCAAGCACCTCTTCCATGGCAATACCATGCTGGCACTGGTGGCAGGCGGGATATCAATGCTCATTGCCGCACTGACAGTGCGATTTGTGAAAGACGTTGATGATAGAAGATAAAGATGGAGCTCAAAGGATGCATATTTGACCTCGACGGCGTCATTGTTGATACGGCAAAGTATCATTTCATGGCGTGGCGCAGACTGGCAAAGGAGCTGGGCTTCGTATTCACCCTGGAAGATAACGAGGCTTTAAAGGGAGTAAGCCGAATGGCCTCTCTTGAGATACTCCTCAACAAAGGGGGTATAATATTGAGCGATGAAGAAAAGGAGGAGCTTGCAGCACGCAAGAACGAATGGTATGTGGAGTTCATCACTGGCATGACCCCCGATGAGATACTGCCCGGAAGCCTGCAGCTTCTTAAAAATCTCCGAAAGGAAGGGATCCTTACCGCCATCGGTTCAGCCAGCAAAAATGCTGGGATGATCCTCGACGGCATTAAGCTGCGTGACATGTTCGATGTGATTGTTGATGGCAACATGGTACAAAAAGCCAAGCCAGACCCGGAAGTATTTCTGAAGGGTGCAAGGGAGATGAACCTGCCTCCTTCATGCTGCGTTGTGTTTGAAGATGCACAGGCTGGCATTGAGGCAGCGATAGCCGGTGGCATGAAATGCGTGGGTGTTGGCAAACCTGAACTGCTCGGCAGGGCTGATATGGTAATCCCCGACCTGAGAGAAATTACAATTAATCAACTGCGAAACCTTTAGTGTAAAATGACATATTCCCGATTTAAATCCGATGAATGGAAAATCATCGAGACACGATTTGAACCTGAAAGAGGCCGCGATTCCGAAAGCATCTTTGCTCTGGGTAATGGCATGATGGGACAAAGGGCCAACTTCGAAGAGACTTATACGGGCGACTCCCTTCAGGGTACTTATATAGCAGGAATATATTACCCTGACAAGACTGTTGTTGGCTGGTGGAAGGTTGGTTATCCCGAATACTTTGCGAAAGTGCCAAACGCACCCTCATGGACCGGCATAATAGTCCGTATAAACGGCGAGGAGCTTGACCTTGCAAAATGCACAGTCAAGAGCTTCCGCAGGGAGCTTGATATGAGGGAGGGTCTGCTCACACGTATGTTCACGGCAGTGATGCCGTCAGGACCAACTGTAGAGGTCACTGCAAAGAGGTTCCTCTCTATTAGTGAACCGGAGAGTGCTGCCATCAGCTATTCGATACGTATCACCGGCGGAGACGGAAAGATTGAGATCATCCCCTGGCTTAACGCCAATGTCTACAACGAGGATGCCAACTACGGCGAGACCTTTTGGGAAAATGAGTTCGCTGAGCATGACGGACTCAAATCAGTTGTGGTGGCACAGACACGCAAGACCGCCTTCGTTGTCGCTACAGCCATGGAGAACACCTTTGAGCTTAACGGTAAACCGGTAAAGAAGAAGACTGTAATTACCACTACAAATAAAACTGCTCACTGTGCATTCTCTGCAGAATACGCTGACGGTGACACCTTCACTATGAAAAAATATGTGGCAGTGCTCTCATCATTCAACCACGCCTCAGAAGGGCTCGCAAAAAAGGCTATGGTGTTAGCCGGCAAATCAGCAGTGAAGGGGTTTGACGCCATGCTTGACGATCATAGAAGAGCATGGGAAAAGAAATGGGAACACGGTGACATTGTCATCAAAGGAGATATAGATGCGCAGCAGGGCATCAGGTTTAACATCTTTCAGCTCAACCAGACATATACAGGTGATGACCCGCGACTTAACATAGGGCCAAAAGGTTTTACCGGTGAAAAATACGGTGGCAGCACCTACTGGGACACTGAGGCTTTCGTCTTTCCCTTCTATCTCAGCACCGCCGAAACACATGTTGCCCGCAATCTGCTGCTGTACAGGTATAAACACCTTGACAAGGCCATAGAAAATGCGCAGAAACTGGGGTTCACCGGCGGGGCAGCACTATACCCAATGGTAACCATGAACGGCGAGGAGTGCCATAATGAGTGGGAGATCACCTTTGAGGAGATACATCGCAACGGGGCAATCGCCTATGCCATCTATAAATATATAAGGCTCACCGGTGACGAGGACTATCTTGCCGAATATGGGCTGGAAGTGCTGATAGCGCTCTCGCGTTTCTGGGCGCAGCGCTGCAACTGGTCGGAGGAGAAGAATCAGTATGTCATCCTGGGTGTCACCGGTCCCAATGAATACGAAAACAATGTCAACAACAACTGGTATACCAATACCATGGCGCGCTGGACACTCAAATACACATCTGAATCACTGGAACGGCTCAGGTCATTAAGCAATGTAAAGTACAACTCCGTGGTAGCCCGTACCAGTCTTGACACACAATGCGAACTGACCCTGTGGAAGGAAATAATGAATAATATGTACCTGCCGGTGCACCATGACCTTGGCATATTCCTTCAGCAAGATGGCTTCATGGACAAGGTGCAGCATACTGTCACTGATCTTTCTCCGGATGAGAGGCCCCTGAACCAGCACTGGTCGTGGGACCGCATTCTTCGCTCGGTATTTATCAAGCAAGCCGACGTGCTGCAGGGTATCTACTTCTTCGAGGATGAGTTTGATGAGGAGACCATCAGGCGTAACTATGACTTTTATGAGCCACGCTGTGTGCATGAATCGTCACTCTCGGCAAGTATTCACTCTGTGCTGTCAGCAAGACTGCATGACACCGAAAGAGCTTATATGCTGTACCTCCGTACTGCAAGGCTTGACCTTGACGACTATAACCATGAGGTGAAAGAGGGCCTTCATATTACCAGTATGGCCGGCACATGGCTTGCTATCGTAGAAGGCTTCGGCGGGATGAGAATATGCCATGAAAGAGCTTGCTTCAGCCCTGTCATACCAGAGGCATGGAACTCTTATTCATTTATTATCAGGTACAGAGACAATCCCCTAAGGGTTGAAGTTAACGGCTCAGCAGTTAATGTGGTGAACCTATCGAAGGCATCGATACCAATTGCCGTTTACGGTGAGAAGATGATCCTTCTCCCTGGGAAGGAAAAAGAATTCATGAAGCCATGATTAAAAACAAACTCTTCCTGGCCGCACTTCTGATGGTGGCCATATTGCCTTCCCGGGCTCAGACCATAGAGCATGTAGATCCGCCCTCATGGTTCACCGGCATGCATGAGAAGTCGCTTCAACTGATGGTCTATGGCAAAGGGATGGGAGCATACGTGGTTGAGACTGACTACCCCGGTCTGGAGATCAGCACTCTGGTACGCACTGAGAACCCAAATTATCTCTTTGTGAATCTTTTTGTCAGTGACCAGGCCCGTCCGGGTACGGCAACGCTGACTTTTATCAACGGGAAGAAGAAGATCACGCATGACTATCCGCTGTATGCAAGGCCTGTAGGGCCGGCACGGGGGTTTGACTGCTCCGATGTGATCTATCTTCTTATGCCTGACCGTTTTGCGAATGGCGATATCACAAATGACAATGTGGATGGCATGACCGAACAGGTCAGTCGTGGTAATCCAGGTGGCAGGCACGGCGGTGACCTGAAGGGCATAGAAGATCACCTTGACTACCTCTTTGACCTGGGCGTCACGGGCATCTGGCTCAACCCCTTCCTTGAGAACAATCAGTATCGCTCATCTTATCACGGATACTCAACAACTGATTTCTACCGGTCTGATCCGCGCTACGGATCAAACGAGGAGTTCAGACAGCTGGTCTCCAAAGCTCATGACAGGGGAATGAAGGTTGTGATGGACATGATCTTCAACCATATGGGCTCAGAGCACTGGTGGATGAAGGATCTGCCGTCAAAGGACTGGATACACCAGTTCGATGAGTTTACACGTACGAACTATAATGCTTCCACATACATGGATCCATACGCAGCAGATACTGACGTAAAGCTTATGGAAAAAGGATGGTTTGACGTGACCATGCCTGACCTTAACCAGAGTAACCCGCTTGTTGAAACATACCTCATACAGACGAGCCTATGGTGGATAGCCTTCAGTGACCTTGACGGGATAAGAATGGATACATACCCCTATCCCCAGCCTGACATGATGGCCAGATGGGCAAAAAGAGCCGAAGAAGAGTTCCCGGGATTCTTTATCGTGGGTGAAGTATGGTATGATGACCCGGCACATACCTCATACTGGGCCCTGAATAAACAGAACAGTGACGGGTACCGCTCCAACCTGCCATCACTGACAGACATGCCGCTCTGCTTTGCCACACACAAGGCATTCGCCGGAACTGATAGTCCGACTGACCAGCTTTTAAAGTTATACTCAGTATTGTCACAGGACTTTTTATATCCTGAACCATTCAGAAACGTAATCTTCCTTGACAATCATGACATGACACGTTTCTATACTGAGACAGGAAAGAGTCTTGATGTATATAAGATGGCTCTCAGCTTTATCATGACAACCAGGGGCATACCACAGCTCTACTACGGCACAGAGATAGTCATGGATGGCGACAAGAGCAAGGGAGACGGTCACCTCAGGGAGGACTTCCCGGGCGGATGGCCGGGAGACGCTAAAAATGCCTTTACCATGACCGGCCTGGAAGAAAATGAACAGGAAGCTCTTGATTTTACACGCCATATTCTTAACTGGAGGAAGCACAAAGAGGTTATCCATACCGGGAAGCTGAAGCATTACATCCCGCGGGATGGAGTCTATGTTTATTTTCGGTACAATGACAGGGAGAGCGTAATGGTTATCCTTAACAACAATGAAAACAGTAAAACCGTCAGCGGTGACATCTACTCGGAGTCACTGAAAGGCTTCACCTCAGGATACGAGGTCATCTCAGGAAAGACAATCAATGATCTCTCATCTATTCAAATAGCCCCTAAAAGAGCAATGATAATTGAACTAAAATAAATCGATCATGAAGGAATACATCATTAAGAGCATTTTTCTGCTCGCCGCTATAGCTGCAGTGGCAGTTGCATGCAAGCCGAAGGCCACGGCAGTAATTGAGCCGCTGAAGACGTCGGTGGTTCATGCCGGCTGGACACGCAACATGGTACTCTATGAGATTAACGTCAGGCAGTTCTCAGAAGAGGGAACCTTTGCAGGCGTTGACAGGGCGCTGCCACAGCTGAAGGAGCTGGGTGTCAATGTGCTATGGTTCATGCCAATATACCCTATCGGGGAGATCAACAGGAAGGGCGAGCTTGGCAGTTACTACTCCATAAAAGATTACAAGGGTGTTAACCCTGAGTTCGGGACAATTGATGATTTCAAAGCCCTGGTAGCCAGAGCACATGAGATGGGATTCCATGTCATACTTGACTGGGTAGGAAACCACTCATCATGGGACAATCCTCTGGCAGCAGAGTTCCCTGAGTGGTATGAAAAAGATTCCGTTGGCAATTTTGTCTCTCCCTTTGACTGGACTGATGTCATTCAGTTCGACTATACAGCAGAACCCCTGTGGGACTACATGGTAGGAGCCATGAAATACTGGGTTGCTGATGCAGGCGTTGACGGTTACAGGTGTGATTTCCCCGGGCTGGTGCCTGAGGAGTTCTGGTTCAGGGCAACCACAGAGCTTAATGCCATACAGCCGGTACTGATGCTTGCTGAGGATGAGGATCACTCCTATCTCCTTGAGAGAGCCTTTGACATGAACTATGGGTGGGCGCACCATCACCTCATGAACGAAGTGGCAAGTGGTAAGCGCAAGCCTGCTACCCTCGACAGCATCATGCAATATGAACTAAAGAGATATGCTCCTGATTCATACAGGCTTAGGTTCATGACTAACCACGACGAGAACTCATGGAACGGAACCATTGATGAGAAGATGGGAGATGCACAGAAGGCGCTTGCCGCTTACCTGTTTACAATACCCGGCGTTCCGCTGTTGTACAACGGACAGGAGGCTGATCTTGACAAGAGGCTTGAATTCTTCGAGCGTGACCCTATTGAGTGGAAAGATTCAGATCTCCGCCCCTTCTACACTAAGCTGGTGCACCTGCGTACATCACACCCTGCCCTCAGGCACGGAACCGAGGGTGGGTCATATGAAGCACTGAAGACAAACAAGAAGAGCGTCTATGCCTACAAGAGAGTCAAAGGAGAGAGCGAGGTGCTGGTCATCCTCAATCTCAGCAAGAATCCGGTGACGGTTGCACTGAAGGATGGTGCCACAGCAGGCATCTATAGTGATCTTTTTGCTGAAACCGATGTAGATATAACCCCTGGAATGAAATTCAATATGGAGCCGTGGGGATATATGGTGCTTACCAAATAACAAGTCGGCAGTCAGCAGTCAGCAGTCAGCAGCCAGCAAGGAGCAGCAAGCAGACCTTTGGACCGCAAGACTGCAGGACTGCAACACTATCGCCTGATAACCTTCTTCACTGATGACTCCCGCCCTGACGTTACCCTGACATAATAGGTACCGGCTGAGAGGTCATTGCCCTCCAGTATGACCTCAGTTATGCCCGCCGGCACTGCCATGACCCTCGCCCTTGAGCCGTCAGCAGTAAAGAGTTCAAGCGTGTGCGGCCTGTACTGGTCATCGCCTGTGAACCGGACAGCAGCATCCCCGGAGAAGGGATTCGGATAAACATCAAAGAGTATACCTTCACCCTCTTTGCCGGCAACCTGATTCTCTATCGCCGTCAGAAATGAAGGTCTGTCAACCCTCTTTGATGTGTAGAGTCTGTATTCACCCTGCTGTAGCGATAACGGTGTGTTCTGGCTGGCAGCACTTACATCCAGTGCAGTGCCTCTGAAGAATTCGTACCATGTTCCAGTGCGTGTAAAATTGGGGGAGATATCACGCGGGAACAGGTCGAAATTCCCAAGCACAACAACATCCATATCCGCATGCTGTATGTTAAGCCGTTTTGTTTCCCCCGACTCATACAGACTGAAGTTGTCTGAGGAGAATGCAGGATTACTCTTTTTTAGTTCGGTAAGGGCTGCAAAGTTATCATACAGGTTCTTCCGTGCTGCTACGTTGTAATAATCCCACCTGATAGGCTTCGGCCCTAACGGATCATTATTATAGTTTTTGGAATAATCGTATCCCAGTTCCTGAAATTGCCACAGCATTTTCGGTCCCGGTATGGTCATAAAAAATGTTGCTGTCAGCTTAATCCTTTTCAACGCATTATTCAGCTCCTTAATATTGTAACCGCCAACCGCCTCACCCTGATCCAGGTTCAGAAACATGATCCTCTCCTCGTCATGGCTCTCCATGTAATCAACTATCCCGGGTACAGTCCACCCCCGGTTTTTCCATGACGCATCAGCAATAGACATATTCCAGTCGCTGTGACTCGTAGAGGCGGCCTGATAGCGGAACTTGGCAGAACCCCATAGCAGGAATCCATATGATGCCAGCTCCTTCTCCTCATTGTTGTCGGCAAAATGTTCAAGTATCAGTATTGCATCAGGTTTGTATGAACGGATCTTATCACTTATGCGTTTCAGAATGGCTATTCTTGATGCGTCAAACGCCCATCCGTCACCGGGAGTATTAGTAAAACCCTTTGTAAAGTCAAATCTAAAGCCATCAACCTTAAACTCATCTATCCAGTAATGGCATATACTGTCTACGAATGCCTTTGTCTGGTTGCTAGCATGGTTAAAATCGTAACCCCAGCTGTAGCTGCTGTTCGGTGAGGTGACATTGAACCACGGGTTGTTTGCTGCAGGCTGGTTTTGGATGCTGTTCCAGTACATCCTGACCAGCGGATTGCTGCCGTAGGCATGGTTGAGAACCAGGTCAAGGATGACCGCTATGCCAAGGTTGTGACATGAATCTACGAGTGCCTTAAGATCATCGGCCGGACCGTAATATTTATCCACGGCAAAATACATTGCGGGGTTATACCCCCAGCTGCTATTGCCTTCGAACTCATTCACCGGCATAAGCTCAATGGCATTTATCCCCATCCTGCTGAGGTACCCGAGGCTGTCACGTATGGTTTTAAAATTGTGTGTCTCAACAAAATCACGCACCAGCATCTCATAAATTATGAGAGTATCCTTCGCAGGAGGGATGAAACTTTTGTTTTTCCATGAATAGAGCTGCGGGCGGGTCTGAAACACAGAGACAAGGTTATCTGCCAGGCCTGTGGGATAAGGCTTCAGTCCGGGGTAGGTTGACTCATCAATATATTTATCGTTCCACGGATCAAGCACTTTGGTGCTGTAGGGGTCAGGTATCCTGAGCGTCTCGTCAATCAGGTACTGGAAACCGTATTCCACGTCCGGATCGAGTCCTGTCATCTCTATCCAGTACCAGTTACCATCAGGACTCCTTTTCATGAATCCGTTACTGCTATGAATCCAGTTGTTAAAATCGCCCATTACGAATACACTGTTTTTATAGGGAGCGTATAGCAGAAAAGCTGCCGAGTTGTCTCCTGTGATGTTTACACCTGGCTTTAACCCTGACGGTACTGCCTCCGTGACAGTGGCTGTCCTGATAAAATAGTATGCGGAGTCAGCCTTCATGACATTATTGTACCATGCTTTTGCCACCAGCTTGAAGCTACCTGATCCGGTTGCTGTCAGAGTATGACTGAGCGTTGTTCCTGTCACTTTTTTAAGGACCGTGCCGTTCTGATAGAGGATGATAGAATCACCCACCGATGCTGATGCCTGCACTGGTATCTCCTCCCCGGCATCTGCCAGTGAGGTATAAAGGGCGGGCTGCGAGAGCAAAATGTCGAATGCAGCCTCCTCGCTTACGTTGTAGAATATATCCGCACCGCCAATGTCACGACCTGTACGCGATGCATTTCCGTTACGGAAGACAAATGTTAGCCTGAGAATAGATTCCGATTCCGGCACACCGTAGAAGGCTCTTATGGAGGGAGAGACAGTAAGTGTATAGGAATTGGCATCCACCCTCGTCAACTTTACTTTTTCAGGTGGCGGTACCGTATTGCTCCATGTTCCGGAAACGACATATTTCCAGTCTGAAGGGCCCGAACTGAGGTTTGTGATCACCCCTGTGTGAGCATAGACATCATCACCGGAGTAATCCTTCATACCCATGTCACCCTTGTCAGCGTGAAAGGTTATGGTTACCTGTCCGGCCGATGTCGGAAAAACAGGGTCAGTGGTTACCACCTGTGCCTGTGCAGCCAGGCTTAAAGCGGCAATAATAAATACCAGTGTCGGCAGTTTCGCTTTCATCTTTTCTGATTTTATGTGCAATCGTTCTTAAATATAATCAAAAACCTCCTCCTGTCACGGAAGAGGTTTTTGATTTTAAAGAGCGCTACGGTCTGAACCGTAACATGTGGGGTCTATTCCGCTTAATTTTTAGTCATTGTTGCCACTTTAGTCCAGGGGTTGAGAGTGATGGTGTAGTTTCCAGCTTCGGCGATGGCAATATTTGCACCGCCCGCGGTAAGGGTAGAGAGGGTTCCGCCAAGGTCATAATCCCAGGCATCATTAGCCCTGAACTTCATACTGGCTGCTGTCAGATTAAGAGTAGCCTTAAAGACACCATTAACGGCATCCCATGACATATTCGTATCATCTGACCAGCCGCCGGGGGTTGCATCACCAATGATACCCCACCTGTCTGCCCTGTAAGTGTAGGCAAGCGGATGACTCAGGTCAAGAGTTATGGCGTAGTCATCTACAATAGTGGTACTAATATTATCTCCGCCGGCACTAAGAGTATTGCTGCCTGCAGGTGCGCCATAGTTGTAATCCCAGTTATCGTTAGCCCTGAACTTCCATCCTCCGGCTGTCATATGAATTCCACCCTTCCAGACCCTTACCGTAGGATCATAGGTCAGTGGAACTTGCGAACCCCATCCGGTGAGATCACCAATTATACCCCAGCTTGTTGAAACTGCGGTGTAGGTCATTGGGGAAGCGCCGGCGTTGATATTTATCTTATAATATCCAGCAGGCAGATTCATATTATCACCTGCCTCATCAAGAGTCCCGGCCGGAGTCCCGGCACCGTAATTCGGCCCATCCCAGCTCGGCTTGGAGGCTATCTTCCAATTGTTTGACGCATTCGCCATATAGATGTAACCTTCCACATTGTCAGGAGCACTCTCAAGACTTACCACCATCGGTGACTTGTCAGGTGACCAGTTAGCCAGGCCTGAGCCCGGGTAGGCTGCCTCAATATAGTCACCGGGCACATACCAATTACGTATGCTTACCAGTGTGGTAAATGAGATCTCATTGCCATAGGCTGTCCCTGCACTGCTGGTAGCATAAGCCCGAACATAATATTTGGTGAGCCCCTTCAGGCCGGTAAGCAGGCTCTCAAACGCTCCGCTGCCAGTGCCGTCAGTTGTCTTGCTGCCAGCAACGGTCGGGTTGGCAGAAGTACCGTAGCATACCCCGCGTGCAGTTATCGCTGCGCCGCCGGTTGCTGTAACATTGCCGCCGGTTGTGGCTGTGGTACCCTTAACGTCCGAAGACGCTGTGGTTGTTACCGTAGCCAGAATGGGCAGTGTAGTGAAGGTAAGCTCTTCTCCGTAGATTGTCCCGGCGGCACCTGTTGCATAAGCACGGGCATAGTATTTCTTTGCAAATGCCAGGTCGGTGAGAAGAACATTATAAGTGGCGGTGGTTACTGGTCCGCTGAATACAGTCTTCGACTTTGCAATTGTGGGGCTGGTCTCCAGGTCATAGCAAACGCCCTTTTCAGTAAAGCCGTCACCCTCGGCAATTACAAAACCTGCTACTATTGCTGAACTTGATGTAATGTCAAACACCTTATTAGTAGCAAGTGCGGGATCAAGTCTGACCTCGGATGTCTCCTTGGTACAGCCGGCAAGAAGAATTGCCGCTGCAACCGGGAGCATCATTATTCTGATTATTGATTTTATCTCCATAATTTTTACTTTTAAAAATCCCGGTTCTAATTGTTTTTAACTATAGTACATGAACCTGCCTCATTCGGGCCATTAGGTTGTGTGATAGTCAGCGTAATGGTATAGTTGCCTGCAGCAACAACGATATTATCACCGTCATGGGTAAGATCATTAAGGTTACCCGTGTTGCTCTTATTATACCCTATGTTCCACGCCCATCCATCGTTAAGCCTGAACTTAATTTCACCGTCAACAAGGTTAAGGGTGATAGACCATGTACCGGTAGCAGCATCATAATCCATCTTCTGGTCAGGGGCATCCCATCCGTTTGGTGTCGCCGAGCCAACAAGCCCAATCTCATACGCTGAGATATCATACGTCATCGCATTGACGTCAACATTCATCTTGTGCCAGCCGTTTGCCGGAGGGATGATACCCGCACCGTTAACCACAAGAGCTGCTCCTGTTGCTCCGTATGAGGTGTTGTTATCAGGGTTAAGAAGGGTGAAGGGTTTTGTTATGTCAAGTTTGGCAAGACCGGTATATTTGCCATCACCAAGAGCCGATTCAATTCTTTGTGTCATACCTGACCCTATCAGATTAAGGCGGGGCAGACCGTAGAGAGTCACATTGGCATTCTTCGCCGCTGATGTGTACGAGAACGGCTTGGTGCCGGTTCCGGGAGCTCCGGTACCTGCATCCACAACCAGTACTGCCCTGAGGCGGAAATCAAGTGACGAAACGGCATCGACAGGGAACTTTTTAATAAGGGCTCCGTTAAGATCGCTCACCGTTATCTTCATCGATTTGGTCTGTGTGCCAGACCAGACAGTCACGGGAGCAGCAAAGTCAGTACCCGCGGCACAAGCCTCAAGATAATAGGTTGCAGAAGCTGTAAATCCCGGGTCAACAGGAGTGCCGACGAACTCAAGCACCTGCGTCCCGTTTGCCCTCACAAGGGTGAGATCAGGCATGGTTGTAATCGTCGGAGCAACCGGATTTGACTGCATGGTGACCATTTCACCGTCCTTTTCACAACCGGTGAAAAGGGCTGTCAAACCGATAAATGTCAGATATATAAATAAATTCTTCTTCATTTCTCTACAATTTAAATATTAATAACCGGGGTTATTTTGTCCGTTATAGTTCGGATTGGATGACAGCTCATCACCAGGTATCGGGAAGATATCGAGATGGTTTGAAGTGCTGGTGCCTGCGAAGGCTCCGCCTTTCCACTGCCACAGGTATCCACCGCCGGTGAATTTACCAAAGCGAACAAGGTCAGTGCGTCTCTGTGCTTCATAGTAGAACTCACGGCCACGCTCATCAATTATGAAGTCGAGGCTAAGGCCGGCAGCGGTGATATTGCCGCTTACGTTACCATAGGCGCGCTCCCTGATCTTGTTGATATCTTTCACTGCTGCATCAATATTTGCAGGGCCGCCCATTCTGAAGAGTGCCTCAGCCCTCATCATATAAGCGTCAGCAAGACGGAAGACCGGGAAATCGGTGGATGCATAAGCTGTATTGTAGTTGGTAGCCCTTGATCCGTCAGCATTACGGGCAGTGAACTTGTATACTCCTATACCGTAATCGCCGCTTGATGACGGGCTTGGAATATTAGCGGCCTTCTTCATCTTCAGGAACACACGCTTGTCTTTACACTGAGAAAAAGTCGGGTCAGAAGCGGGTATTGGAACATTGCCGTATGTGGCAATAGTGTCAACCATCAGGTCAAGAAACTGTATTCTTGAGCGGTTGCCGTTCCAGTTAGTATTTGATGTCAGGCCGTGGAAGTCCTCAGCCCTGATATAAACTGCATCACTGGATGATTCAATAATAAAAGTGGTGCCGACATATCCCTGCACGTGAATACCATCCTGCTCCCATGCAAATATCATTTCAGGGTTATGACGCCCATCGTTGTCTGCACTGAAGTTCTGCCTGTAGTTGGTGGCCAGGGAATATTTCTCGCTGGAGATAACCTTGTCACTATAAATCTTACTCTTGTCCCATCTTGCAGTGCCTGTATACACCTCTGCATTGAGATATAGCCTGGCAAGAAGCATCCATGCTGCAGCCTGGTCAGCCTGAGGATATGAAAATCTGGGTGCTCCGAGAGTATTCTCAATGTCAAGCAGCTCAGACTCAATATAGTTAAATATCTCCGTCCTGGGGGCTATCTTCGGGAAGAACTTACCTACTCCGTCAGCTTCAGTTGTCAGCGGGAACTGGCCAAAGAGGTCAATAGCCCATGTATAAGCCAGAGCTCTCAGGAACCGTGCCTCAGCAACATACCTAACAACATCCGGGGAGCTGTTGCCCTGTGCATTCTTGATAAAGTCATTGGCATAGGTGATGCTAAGAGCCAGGCGCTGGTAGAGAGCCGTAAGGAATGGATTACTCGGGCTCCATGTCTGGGTGTTGAGGTCGGCGATACCGACATCACCCCATGCACATATAGCTTCATCAGTAGTTATCTCCTGAAGGTTCCAGAGAGCCCTCGTTGTAGTGAAGAAGTTTCCGTCAGAGGCGGCGATGTCATCACCTCCGTTAGCACCCTGGCCAGAGATAATGAAACTGGCATAAATCTTACCAAGGGCCTGCTGCATATATATTGGGTCATCTCCGAGGTTGCCGGCAAGAATCTTTGACGGGTCCTTAGGGGTGACATCCAGATCTTTCACGCATGATGAGACCATCAGCGCTGAAAGTATAATTCCGAATATTATAATCTTTTTATTCATATCTGCTTATCATTTTATTCGTTAATAGGTAAGCCCTATGCCGAGCATGAAGGTGCGGGGCCTCGGATAGAAGTTATTGTCAATGCCGCCTGATACTTCAGGGTCAAGACCGCTGTATTTTGTCATAATCAGCGCATTCTGTACGGTG
>CAYQNT010000034.1:0-24086 GCA_964418865.1 uncultured Rikenella sp. | reverse complement strand
ATTCATTGCGGTGTGAGAAAAATCTCTCCTTAGCTCTTGCTTTCTCCTCATCACGACGACCTCCACCGATTGCAACATCAATCTTCAGTTCTTCTATTGCATCAAGGAGGGTCACAGATTGTGCTTTATTGCGACTGGCATTAATACCCTGCTCCTCATTAACCCTACCCCTGTCAATGGATTCCTGCACATATTTGACTATCAGCTCCACGCCAAATTCTTTTGCAAGATCATCACGAAACTGTAATGTCTCTTCAAAATTATGCCCGGTATCTATATGCAAAAGACTGAATGGTATTTTTGAGGGCCAGAAGGCCTTCCGGGCAAGGTGCACAAGGACTATAGAATCCTTGCCTCCGGAGAATAGCAGAACCTTGTTTTCAAACTGGGCGGCTACCTCCCTCATTACAAAGATTGCCTCATTCTCAAGGTCTTTCAGGTGCTCGTTGTTAATATCCATATGCCTGCTTGTATTAAAATTAAAATGTTTTTTCAGGTGATGTGGAGTCCGCATTCTTTTGAATCCTCATTTTCCCACCACCATCTTCCGGCGCGAAAGTCATCACCGCTTTTTATTGCCCTTGTACAAGGCTGACAGCCAATGCTTACGAAACCCTGGTCATGAAGCGTGTTGTACGGGATATCATTGTCACGGATGTAATCTTGTACATCATCATATGACCAGTTGAACAACGGATGATATTTGAAGAGATGCTTTTCACTGTCTAACTCCAGGTCATGCATCTGCTGCCGGTTTCCAGACTGGCTTGCCCTGATGCCTGTGATCCAGCACTCCATCCCCTGTAATGCCCGGTTAAGAGGCACTACTTTTCTTATCCTGCAGCACTCCAGCCTGTTTTCTTTAGATTCATAGAAGCTAAAAGGACCCTTGGTGCTAACCATCGCTTCCACCTCCTCATAAGCCGGGAAAAATATCTCTATCCGCTTCTTGTACCTGGCAATAGTGGCAGAAAAAACCTTGTATGTTTCCGGAAACAGCCTTCCGGTATCCAGGGTGACAACTCTTACGGGCAGGTTTTTAGTGAATATCATATGAGTAATGGCTTGGTCTTCAAGGCCAAAGCTCGTTGTAAATATTATCTTGCCTGAGAAAAGACTGCAAAGGGTCTCAAGACGCTCCTCAATAGACTTCCCCGAGAGATTATCGTTTACTTCACTTAACTTCATATTGCTTCTTGTTTGATTTGAACCAGGGGTTCAGCTTAAACTTATGAATATGAGCCCATAATCTCTCATGAAAGTAGTAAAGGATGGTCTTGGTGATGACCTCCACACTGCCTATTGACAATGCTACAGTAACCCGTCCAGTGATAAAATAACTGATGATGATTGTATCCATTGTCCCCACTATCCGCCAGGACAAAGACTTCATGAAGCTTTTAATCGGTTTGTCTGCCCGGTCACTAACTTTGAAGACGCTCTTTTCGTCTGTATTTTGGTCTGTCTGTTTTAAAAGTACGTCCAGCATATTGTTGTATACTACTCTAATCAAATATAGATTGCACTGATCCAAAAGAAAGTAGCAACTATGCGAAAAATCAATTAGTATAAATACACATCTTATTATATGCAAATAGTCCCGGTTTTAGCACCGGGAAGGAGGTTGTTTACAGGGATCTCACCCTCTGAACAGAGAAATGTGGATACTTGTCAGGTCTGCAAATAATTCTGTAGTGACCGTTGGATGGCAATATCCGCCAAACAGGCAAACGCAATTATAACTTATCAGCCAGTTTCTGCCGATTGCCAAACTTTGATTTCAGAACAATTCTGATGTTATTCTTATAACACCCTCAACTGCAATATTATTGGCCAAAAGTTAAATAGCAGCTATACCTTGTTAAGGTATTCCGTTAATTCTTAAATAGCAACCATCTATCCGGGGGATCATTTTAGTGAGGCGCCAGACTGCAGGAGGGCTCTCTCCTCTTCAGCCACCAACGGACCACAACTAAAAACAGCCTTCCGGCTGTTTTTAGTTGACCCACAGGGGTTCGAACCCCGACTCTTCTGAACCAAAATCAGACGTGTTGCCAATTACACCATGGGTCAATCGGTGCCTTAAAAGGCGGTGCAAAAATAGTTAATTATTTTGGGATTTCAGGTCTGCTCAATCTCATAAAAGATGAACGGACAGTCTATAAACGAATGAATGATCTGGCCAAGCTCATACTGTTCTTCATCTCCCTTCTCGTAAAACCACTCAATGGATACCATCTCATGAACGTTGCGGTAAAGGGCAAGCCTCTTGACGATGGCATAAACCCATTTCGTCGATGCTGTGTTGATGAAGTCAAATGCAAATATTACTTGAGTACGAACCTCCGTTTTCTCTGCATACTGAGCCACCCACTCCTCCAGCGGCCTGTAAAAATCAGTTGAATTTTCAGCTATTGAACGCCCTCTTATCTCAAGGTGGCCTTCAAGAAAAAGCACCCCGGGTGTTACCTTTGTAGGCTCTATTTTAATGATATCCAATCCCATATATGCTCTTGACGATTACCTATCCCCGTAGTAGCTTCGCAAAGCTAATAAAATAAAAGTTTCACCTATTCCTTTTTAGTTATTTTTCAGATCCTGTGAAAAAAGGGTTAGCTCATCCTGTTCCCATAAAGAGGGGGACTCCGTATCAAACCTTCCAACAATGGCCTGCATAATGGTCCGCCGCATGAAGTCCGACTTGCTACTTACCCTGAACCGCTTGCAATAAACGTTAAGTGCCTTCGCCTCCCTCTGATTAAGTCTCAAAGTTAAGGTGGTGGTCCTCCTTATTTTTTCATCACTGGCAGGTCCGCGTCTCAATACTCTCAGGCAATTTTATACTAAAGTAGCCCTGACGGCCATTAGTTTAGGGGGTTAATGAAATGTTTTATTAACAACAAAAACCAATTCCAGACTAACTTGCTGACCTGCTTTACGATATCTTATTAATAAGTATTATAGCCGGTTCATTGCATTAAGGTCTTCAAAAGCTTCCTTAAGCCTTGCAATGAAGCTACCCTGTCCCTTACGAAGCCATACTCTCGGATCATAGTATTTCTTGTTGGGCTTGTCTTCACCATCAGGATTACCTATCTGCCCCTGCAGATATCCCTTTTTACCTTCATAATAATCTTTCACCCCTGCCCAGAATGCCCATTGCATGTCAGTGTCAATATTCATCTTGACAGCTCCGTATTTTATTGCCTCTGTTATCAGGTGCTTCTCCGACCCTGAACCGCCGTGAAACACAAAGTTGACGGGATTAGGTCCGGTCTTGTACTTTTTTATGATAAAATCCTGTGAGTTCTTCAGTATCTCCGGCCGCAGAGTGACGTTGCCCGGCTTGTACACTCCATGCACATTACCGAATGATGCCGCAATGGTGAAGTTGGGAGAGATCTTCAGGAGCTCCTCGTAAGCGTAGGCAACATCTTCAGGCTGAGTATACAGTCTTGAGCTGTCAATATCAGTGTTGTCAATTCCATCTTCCTCTCCGCCGGTAACGCCAAGCTCTATCTCCAGCGTCATGTCCAACTTGTCCATGCGCTCAAGATAACGTTTGCAGGTCTCAACGTTTTCCTTCAGCGGTTCTTCCGACAGGTCGAGCATGTGAGAGCTGAAAAGAGGTTTGCCGTTAGTCTCATAAAACTCCTCGCCGACATCAAGCAGAGCATCGATCCATGGCAGCAGTTTACGCGCTGCATGGTCAGTATGAAGAATGACGGGCACACCATATGATTCTGATACATTATGTACATGTAGCGCCCCCGAGATACCGCCGGCTATTGCACCGACATGATTTTCCTTGGTCAGACCCTGGCCGGCAAAGAAATGTGCTCCGCCGTATGAAAACTGTATGATAACCGGTGAGTTAACCTCGCGGGCTGTCTCCAGCACGGCATTTACAGAATCAGTTCCTATGACATTCACTGCCGGTATTGCAAAGTCATTCTTGTTAGCGTAGTCAAACAGTTTTTTTACATCCTCCCCGCTGATCACACCGGGTTCCAGATTCAATCCTTTATTTGCCATTATTTTATCTTTTTTTATAAATCATTGCTATTTGCGTATTACAAATATAAGCAAAATGAACGCGCTTTTGTCTGTCCAGCTCAGTATGATAGTATCTTTGTTATCATAATTATACTGATCAATTACCTATCTTCGTAGCCGTATTTAATGCTATTACCGAAAAACATGAAAAGAAAGATCCTCTCTCTGGGCCTTATCATGCTGCTTAGTCCCCTCGTGATTTTATCCCAGCAGAAGGCATGGACGCTGGAGGAGTGCATTTCTCATGCACTTGAGAACAATATCCGTATAAAGCAACAGGAAATAATGACTGAATACCAGGTTACTGCCCTGGAACAGTCGAAACTGGGTCTGCTTCCGACACTTAATGGCAGCGCCTCTCACAACTACGCATTTGGCAGGGTTCTGGATATGACCACCTATACATTCACTAACCAAACAGTACAGTCGAATAATTTCAATTTTGGAAGCAACGTCACGCTCTTCAGGGGTCTGATAAACTACAACACCATTAAGAAAAATAGTTACCAGGTTTTGGCCAGTGAACAGGACCTCGAAAAGTTCAAGGATGATATTTCACTTAACGTTGCCCTTGCCTATCTTCAGATACTCCTTAACCAGGAGCTTGTAACCGCTACAGAGGGACAGGTGAAGCAGACAAAGCAACAGATAGAGCGTACGGGCAAATTGGTGGCTGCCGGGAGCCTTGCCCGTGGCAACCTCCTCGATATAGAAGCCCAGGCTGCACGTGAAGAGCTCCAGCTGGTCAACATTGAGAACCAGCTCACTATTTCACTTCTTAACCTGGCACAGATGCTTGAGCTTCAAAATATAGAAGGGTTTGCCGTAGCAATTCCGGCCATCACCGTTGAAAGCACCGTCATAGATGCCGACCCTACCACCATCTTCTCCGTGGCCGAGAAGACACGGCCCGAAATACTTAGCGCAGAATACCAGCTTAAAAGTGCAGAGTATGACCTTGCGATAGCAAAGGGTGGCAGAAGCCCGCGTCTCAGCCTTGGCGCGTCTGCCTCAACCGGCTATTCGGATAAAAGGCTTAAACTTGGTACTGATCCTTATCCTTTCTCCGAACAGCTGAATGACAACCTTAACTACGGACTGGGCTTCTCTCTCAATATCCCGATATTTAACGGATGGCAGGTCAACACCGGCATCAAGAACTCAAGGCTCAACATAGATAATTCCGCGTATACACTTGAAAATACAAAAAAACAACTCTACAAGACTATCCAGCAGGCGTATACCGACGCAAGCGGCGCTCTGAAAAAGTTCTTTGCCAGTCAGAAAGCCGTGACCTCTTTGGAAGAAGCCTTCCGTTATTCTGAACAAAAGCTTGAAGTTGGCATGGTCACCGCGGTTGAATACAATCAGGCAAAGACACAGCTTCTCAGTGCCCAGAGCGAAATGGCACAAGCAAAATATGAATATGTTTTCAAAACCAAGGTTTTGGATTTTTATAAAGGAATCCCTCTTACCCTTCAGCATCTAGGAATACTAGCTAAATAAACACGCAAATCATCCTGTTATGAATCAAAATAAGACACTTAAACCGCTTCTGGCCGCCGTAATATTACTCATCATCCTGGCAGTAATTGGTAAGAAGGCTGGCTGGTTCGGCAAAGAGGCTACAGTAAAGGTAGCCATAGAGAAATCTGCCATCAACCTAATCATCGAGACCATTACGGCAAACGGCAAAATACAGCCTGAGACAGAGGTGAAGATAAGCCCTGACGTTTCCGGCGAGATTGTTGAGCTTACAGTCAGTGAAGGAGATTTTGTACAGAAGGGAGTCCTTCTCTTCAAGATCAAGCCAGATATTTATATCTCTTCCCGTGACCGAGCTGCTGCCACCCTCAATTCAACAAAGGCACGTCTTGCACAGGTGGAGGCTCAGATGATACAAGCCGAGCTGGCTTATAACAGAAGCAAAAAACTTTACCAAGAAAACACTATCTCACAGTCGGACTTTGAACAGGCCGAGTCACAATATAAGATAGCCAAAGCAGAAAAAGAGAGTTCTCAATACTCTGTAAAGAGCTCTGAGGCCTCACTGAAGGAGGCTAACGAGAACCTCGTGAAGACCACTGTCTATGCACCCATGACAGGAACCATCTCAAGTCTTTCCGTAGAGCTTGGTGAAAGAGTGGTTGGAGCGAACATGATGACCGGAACAGAAGTACTGCGCGTAGCTGACCTTAACCGTATGGAAGTGGTTGTTGATGTCAACGAAAATGACATCATCAGGGTAAAGCTGGGCGATACTGCTGTTGTTGAGGTTGATGCTTACCTTGACCGCGACTTCAAAGGCATTGTCACCAAGATTGCCAACTCGGCAAATACGCTTGGGACCACCTCTGACCAGGTGACCAACTTTAAAGTCAGGATTCTGATATTAAAGGAGTCTTATCAGGACCTGATCAGCGTGAAGAACCCAAGTCCCTTCCGGCCAGGTATGTCAGCCTCTGTTGACATCTACACCAGCAGCAAGACTGATATCCTTACTGTACCCATCCAGGCAGTTACTACCCGTACAGACACAACAAGCACTGACGCGGCAGCAAAAGAAAGTATCCGCACACTTGTTTTCGTATCTGACGGTAAATATGCCCTGGCACGTGATGTGAAGACCGGTATCCAGGATAATCTCAACATCGAGATAACAGAGGGTCTCTCTCCGGATGAGAATGTCATTGTTCAGCCTTTTAGCGCTATCTCAAAGAAGCTCTCTGACTCAACCTTGATAGAGGTTGTTGACAAGGAGGCTCTCTTCAGCACTGAAAAGAAAAAGAAGTAAATAGAACAGGGAGTTTTAACGTCAATGATCCTTTGCATTGAGACAGCTACCGACGCATGTTCGGCGGCATTATGCAATGATGCCGGCGTAATAGCCGTGACCGGTGCATCACCGGGCATGTCGCATTCGTCTCAGCTGACTGTTATAATACAAACTCTTCTTGACGACTCCAGGGTAAAAGCTACTGACCTTGAGGCCGTAGCAGTAAGCAAGGGGCCCGGATCATATACGGGTCTCAGAATAGGTGTTTCCACCGCCAAGGGTATAGCTTATGCTGCTCAGATTCCATTACTGGGCGTTAACACACTGACCGTTATGTACTACGGGTATATCACCTTATATCCTGAGACCTTGTCTTCAGATGTGCTGTTCTGCCCCATGATAGACGCACGACGGATGGAGGTATACAACGCTCTCTTCAGCTCTGACGGCACAATGGTAAAAGAGACTTCGGCTGATATCATTGACGAAAACTCATTCAGGAATGAACTCAACGGGAAGAAAATAGTATTCTTCGGCAACGGTGCGGAAAAATGCAAAAGCATTATTCTTCACCCTAATGCCCTCTTTACAGATCATTTTGTTCTCTCGGCATCATATTTGCAAATACCCTCAGTGAATGCCATGAAAGAAAAACAATATGAGGATCTCGCGTATTTTGAACCATATTATCTCAAAGAGTTCATTGCAACAACTGCAAAGAAACTGTTCCCATGACAAATCTGATAGCATCATGCGAAAGAGAGTAGTTATGGTTATGGTAATCATTACTGCACTCCTGCATTGGCTGCCGGCTCAGGTACAGCCATATAATCCGGGCGAGAAAGTGTCATACCAGATAAGATACGGAATGGTGGGCAGTGGTGTGGCTTCACTTGAGATCAGTGAGGCTTATTATCAGGGCAAAACCGTATGGCACGCGATTGGCAGGGGCCAGACCACCGGGCTTGCAGATGCCATTTACAAAGTCAGAGACTCTTATGAAAGCTATATTGACCCCGAGAATGATCTGCCCGTCTTCTCAATAAGAAATATTCAGGAAGGACGTTATCGGAGATATAACGAAGTAGGTTTTGACCAGACCACAAGAAGTGACTCCACCCTGATCTTCAGTGACCTCTCAGGAAGCCATTCAGGCCCGAAGGGTTTGCTTGACATACTCTCAAGCTTCTACTGGTTCAGAAAATATTACCTGGCTTCCGCTGATACCCTCGTGCCCGGAGAGACAATCAAGATGATGACCTGGTTTGCAGATGAGTTATACCCTATCATCCTGAGATACAAAGGGAAAGAGACCATAAAGATCAAGAGCGGCAAACTGGTATGCTACCGGTTCAATCCTGTTACAGAGGTTGGCCGTGTCTTCAAAACAGAGGAAGATATGACTATGTGGTTCACTGCCGATGAAAATTTTTTACCGGTTAAGATACGATTTGATATCTTTGTAGGGGCATTTCATGTGGAAATGACAAACTATGAAGGGCTTAGAGCGCCCCTCACTTTTATTAAGTAACAATTTGAACTGAAAAGTTTTTTATGGCTACAACAGCAGATTTCAGGAACGGGATGGTGATTGAATATAATAATGACCTCTATACCATTGTTCAGTTTCAGCATGTCAAACCGGGCAAGGGCCCGGCATTCGTGCGGACAAAACTCAAGAATGTAACATCAGGCAGAGTCCTTGAAAATACTTTTAACTCAGGGGTGAGGGTTAATGTGGCACGTGTGGAACGCAGGCCGCACCAGTACCTCTACAATGATGACATGGGCTTTCATCTTATGCACAATGAGACATTTGAGCAGATAACTGTGACCGAGGCAATGATAGAGAATAATGACCTGCTCAAGGAGGGTGCAACTGTTGAGGTTGTTGTTCACGCCGAAACAGAAAATATTCTCCTGGTTGATATTCCTGTCAACGTGGTTATGGAGGTTACCTATACGGAACCCGGTCTTCGCGGAGATACCGCAACAAACACCCTTAAGGCCGCAACAATTGAGACCGGCTCAACCATAATGGTACCACTCTTTGTAAATGTGGGTGACAAGATCCGCATTGATACACGCGACAGATCATACATAGAAAGAGTCAAGGGCTGAGATCCGCTGTTATGAAGGAGCGCAGGTTACGTAAAGACAAGCTCACGATGTCGAAATACAAACTCGACGCCCTGCTTGACATCACTATCTCCATCAACGCCAATCTTCCCACTTCAGATCTTCTCAGAAAATATGAATCAATACTGCGCGATGAGCTGGGCATCGGCAAAATACTGCTTTTTAAATATGGCGAACGCTGGGAAGCACTCCTCAGCTCAGGCTTCCCCGAATCACTCAGTGATACTATTAATGTTGAGCAGGATCTGCTTTGCTTCAGGGAGATCCAGACCGAGGTATCACAAAAAATCTTCAGGGCGGTTGATTTTATCTTACCTGTCCTCAATAATAACGAGCCTTCGGCATATGTGCTTATTGGTGATATAGATGAGGAGGGAGAGGGCATGAGCCCGCTGATAAAGCACCTCCATTTCATACAGACTATCTCGGCAATTATTGTTGTCGCCATAGAGAACCAGAGATTTTTCAGGGAGAGCCTCATTCAGGAGGCATTACGGAGAGAGCTTGAACTGGCTGCCCGTATGCAGATGATGCTGATACCTGACAACACCAGAATGCCTTCCAATGACAGAGTCAGGGCCTGGGGGTTTTATTACCCGCATTATGAGGTGGGTGGCGATTACTATGATTTCATGCACCTGTCTGACAACGTTGTTGGCTTTTGTATCGCAGACGTTTCGGGTAAGGGAATGTCAGCAGCTCTCCTGATGTCAAACTTCCAGGCAAGCCTCCGTGCTCTCTTTACAGCCGATGCCAGCCTAAAGGAGCTGATAAGAAAACTGAACACCCTTGTTGTTGTTAACTCCGCCGGAGAACGCTTCGTCACCCTCTTCATTGCACGCTATAACATAAAGACACGGGTACTTGAGTATATAAATGCCGCCCACAACCCTCCGGTACTTATCAATATGACTACAGGCAGACCGTCATTTCTGAAGCAGTCGTGCGTAGGAGTGGGAATGCTTGATGAAATGCCATGTATAAGAATAAACCATGTCACGCTGAAAAGCCCGACAAAGATCATATGCTATACCGACGGGCTATCCGAACTGAAGGATGATAGCGGCAACGATCTAGGTGCGACACCATTGATCAAACATTATTCAAACGCTCAGCCTATATCTGAAAACATAGAAACCCTGATAGCAGATATTGAGATCAACAGCAGCAACCCACGTCTTTTCGATGACGTTTCAATCCTTGCGGTGGAAATCCTTTAGTCTTGTACCCCGGCCACACATCAGGGAGCTTTTTTCTTTTGTTTCAGATCCATTGCGGTGAGAATGGCAATAAAGCCCCACCAAAGTGATGCTATCTTATCAGTGTCAAGGAAACTGTTCATAAGCCCATGCACAACATAGGTAATAAGCCCGGTAAGTATGGCAAGGGCAAAGTAGCCCTCTGCGCTCCTCCCCTCGCCGTACCATACCCTGATGCCCATGATGACAGCACAGAGACTTATAAGGAGAAATAGCAGTGCGCCAGGCAGCCCTGATTCACTAAGAGCACCCAGATACTCGCTGTGAGCATTGCCTGCATCACCAAAGTCAGTGCTTATCACTGTTCTATCCGAAACCTTCTGGAAAGGCCCGTACTTGAACTGATAGGTGCCCGGCCCCCACCCGGCCATAGGCTTCTCCTCAAACATTCTCAGGGCGCACTTCCACCTGTTGATACGCTCCAGGTTTGACTGATCAGTTGAGATGTTTGAGGCCGACCGCAGATGCTGCCCCAGATCAGCAGATGAGTCTTCCGTGGTGCTATCCATCCTCTGCCATATCCAGCCGGCAGAGAGCACGAGTGCCAGGACAACCCCTGCTGCACTAATCATCAGGAGACGCACCGGCATCCTGACCCATAGTATGAGTGCTATCACTGCAGCTGCTATCAGGCTCACCCATGCCGCCCTGCTATAAGAGAGAATAAAACCGGCAATGAAAAGCAGAGTCAGAACTCCCAAAAAGGTCCTGGCACGCAGAGAGTTTCCTTTACTGAAAAACATGACAGCCAGCGGGGGCATAAGAAATGCCATGGAAGCGCCAAAAGAGGTATGATCTCTGTAAAAGGGATAGCAGGCTGAATGGGCAAATTGCTGATTCAGAAAACCTGCACCCTGCACCCTGACAATAAAGTAAATAACCACAATGGCAAGGCCGGCAGCATAGGCTTTTATCTGTTTTCCTGAGAAACTGCCGGCTGACGCCAGCTGTGCAGCAACAAGATAAAAGCCTCCGATGAACCATGTGCGATATGCCAGGGTCTTGAATGAGACACCGGGCATTGTGGAAGTAAGAGCCGTCACAAGAGTCCATGCAAGATAAAGCGCCAACAGCACCGTCACCGGATGTCTTAGCAGCTTTTTATCAAACTCACGTGTTGCAATCAGTTTGAACAGGGTGATGAACAGAATAAGGGCCAGAACCGGCTCAGTTGGTATAGAAAGATCAACACCTGTGCCACCGGTGAGATAGCTTAACTGAAGAGAGAGAGGTGTAAGGAAGATCGTAAGAAGCAGAAGGTGCTCAAGCGAGAGCAGCGCCAGAAGAAAAATTCCCAGAGCTGCCGGAACCAACAATATAAGCAGCTCACTGATTGTCATCTGCACGATGCAGCTTGACACCCTCGGCAATGAATAGTATCAGGGCCAGGAGGAGAAGCACGGAGGCCGTTGATACTATAATCACGATGCTCCGGCGGGGATATATTTTCTTCTCAGCTACAACTGCCCTGTCAACAACAAGGGTATATGGCATTATTTGCTGACTAAGTGCCTGGGCCTCAAGATACCTCCCACGAATGAGGCCGAGATAATCATTTTCCGTTTCAAGGGTGGAATAAGTTCTCAGTGCTGCCAGCCCTTCCATTCGTTTAAGGCTGTCTTCATACTGTCTTACCAGGCGGTCCTGCATCTCATAGCTCATGCTGATCTCATCAAGCATAATGGCAGCAGCATTGCGCTGCAGACTATTGAAGACAGTGTCTGCACGTGACGCCATATCATTAGCCATGGCACAGGCAATCTCCCTGTCACTGTCCCTGACCTTTATCTCCACAGAGCCAAAAGAGGTCTTCGAACAGCGGATATATCTATCCATCTTCCCGGCAATGACTGTATTTGGATATCGCTCGTCAGGTCTGATTTTATAGTGATTGAACAGGTCATATTTTTCTTTGAGGTACTCCCTTATCTGTCTGCTGTTGATCACCTGTATCAGCCTTTCGGTGGCGTCATCACCACCGAACAGCTCTGTCTTGGATGTCACTTCGCCAAGCAGGGTGCTTGCCTCTGAGATATTTGAAGAGGGATACATTATCACGGAAGACTCATACAACGGTTTGATCAGTAATGATATCACCAAAGACAAAATAGCAGCAACCAGCCCGGTGATCACAAATACCCTAAAATACCTGATGATAAAATTGATCAGGTCAAAGGAGTCGGGTTTGAATTCAGCCTTGAGATTCTTACTCATTGTGTTCCACTGTCTTAGAGAGATTTAATATTCTTGGGGATGGCCCCGGCCTCCCCTATAACCCTGATGAGATAATAACTTTTCTTCCCTTTCTGCAACAGAAGATAGCGGTTATTAATCAGCTGCCGGGCTGTGACCAGCATCTCCGGATCGTCGACCCTCTCTTTGTTGAGGTGCACTCCTCCTCCCTGGATGAGCCTTTTCAATTCCCCCTTTGAAGCGGCTATTGCGGTGTGTACAGCACAGAGGTCAGAGATGGTCACCCCCGGATCCAGAAGGGCAGGGCTTACATCATAGGCCGGCACGCCTTCGAATACAGAAAGGAAGGTGCTTTCGTCCATGCGGTGCAGCTGCTCCGTGGTTCCCTTTCCGAAGAGTATCTGGGAAGCCTCCACCGCCGAATCATAATCATCCCGTGAGTGTGCCATCACTGTCACCTCTTCTGCAAGACGCTTCTGTACCAGACGAAGGTGCGGTTCGGCCATGTGAGCCTGAACAAGATCATCAATCTCGTTTTGTGACAGCATGGTAAAGATCTTAATAAACTTCACAGCATCATCGTCGGCCACATTCAGCCAGAACTGATAAAACTGATAAGGGGTTGTTCTGGCCGGGTCAAGCCACACATTACCGCTCTCGGTCTTGCCAAACTTCTGGCCGTCACTCTTGGTAATGAGAGGGCAGGTCATTGCATAGGCTTCACCGCCGGCCTTACGCCTGATGAGCTCTGTACCGGTGACAATGTTTCCCCACTGGTCAGACCCTCCCATCTGAAGGCGGCAACCGTGATTGGTGTATAGGAACAGGTAATCAGTCCCCTGAACCAGCTGGTATGAGAACTCGGTAAACGACATCCCCTGTCCCGTCTCAGAATCAATCCTCCTCTTAACAGAGTCTTTAGCCATCATATAATTGACTGTGAGGTGCTTGCCTATATCCCTGATGAATTCAAGAAACGAGTAATCCTTCATCCAGTCGTAGTTATTGACCATCACGGCCTTGTTCTGTGCATCGGAATTGAAATCGAGGAACTTCTCGAACTGCTTCCTGAGGCAATCCTGGTTATGTCTCAAAGTCTCTTCACTGAGCAGGTTGCGCTCTTCCGATTTGCCTGAAGGATCACCTATCATCCCGGTGGCTCCGCCAATAAGCACAATTGGCGTATGCCCGGCATTCTGAAAATGTTTCAGCATCATAACACCTACAAGGTGACCTATGTGCAGTGAATCTGCTGTGGGGTCAAAACCGACATAGGCTGAGGTCTTTCCGCTTGCGAGGAACTCATCTGTGCCGGGCATGATGTCATGTATCATCCCTCTCCATCGCAATTCTTCAACAAAATTCATCATCAGGCTCCAGAATTTAAGTGTCGCAAAGATATCAAAACCACTTAGATGGTCGCATCCTGATGCTTCTTTTTGTGCCGGTTGAAACTGTTAATGAGGTCACCTCCTTCAACAATGGGAAAGATTGCAGGAACAAAATCCGCGATAGGATTGTAGAGGAAGGATTTTGATATAGTTGAAGAGGGAAGGAAATGCTTTTTCTGATGTATTGTATTCAGGAATACAAATATTACGCTCAGTACCAGTGCTGTCTTCAACACCCCGAAAACAGCGCCGAGGATTTTGACGATAAACCCGAGGGAAACGGCTTTCATCAGAGAGTCGAGCAGTTTGCCCAGTAGGTAAATGGCAATGACAATAACTATAAACGTTACAGCGAAAGAGACAATGCCTGTCCATGCGGCATGTAAGTCAAACCATCCTGACAACTTGTCGGCGGTCCACCATGAAAAGCGTATAGCTCCCCAGACCCCCAACACCAGGGCTGCCAACTCAGCTATCTCAACAATAAAACCGTTTATAAATCCCTGTATCAGACCAAAGACAAGCAGGGCAATGATAACAAAATCGATCCAGTTCATTGGTCAGTTCATTTTAGATGATGAAGGTAGAGAATTGATGCACATCGTGCAACTGCTTTTTTATACTATGCACTCGGCAGTAAGAACATCAGAAACTGTATCCTAGCCATATGGAATTAACCCTTGAGGCCGAAAAGATGTCTGCACTGGTGCTAATTCCATTCCCCCTCTCATACCTGTATTCAAGTAAGATTTTCCCATAGCGTATGCCTGCTCCCAGCAACCAGGCCTGTTCGTACTTGCGGATATCCTCAACATATGATTCTGTGATTGTTTCCACATTGGAACCCTCTGTAATTTCCCCATCCATATGATTTTTGTGTGCGACTAAAAAACCGTTTGAAATACCGGCATTCATGAAAATAATGACTTTGCCTGCCGTATAATTATATCTTAGCATGCTGTTGATATTCAAGTATGAGGCAGAAAGATCATATACCCACTTATAGGAAAGGTTACCCTCCGGGTAGGAGGCAAAACTCTCACCCGACATACTCCAGGAACTCCACTGAAGTTCATTGTTAAAAGACCATTTTCCAAAATTGCGGGGAAAAACCAGATCCACTGCCAGACCACCGGTAAAATCAGCAGAAGGCTTATATTCAGGTATCTCAAGATACTGGTAAGAGTCACTGCGAAAAATGATTCTGGTGAGGGAAAGTCCGGCCAAAATGGCTGTCTTAACCACCAGATTCTCGGATTCTCTTGAAAATCTTGCCCGGTCTGGATTGGTACTCCAGTTCCGGTAGTCGATTTGACCTTCAAGGGTATCTCCTCCCCTGGTAATAACAGTTCCTGGAAGAAGATTCTTCTGACTGTATGTTGCAACAGACAGGGCAGAAAGCAGAATAATGCAGACACCCCTGATTATCATGCCATTAAGTTTCATCATAGTGTGTAAAGGTTTTACATCGGGAAAAAGGGAAGGAAAGTATGAGAATAAAAATAATACTTTTAAAAGAAACCGTCAAATGCTTTTATAGAGTACAATATCAAATCGTTTTTACCATATACAATCATACACCCGGCAGTATTTATCTGATCGAACCAATCGCTATCTTTGACATACAAATGTAAATGAATATGGACAACGGGCAAATTGATGTTATCGCCATTTTCGATATAGGAAAGATCAACAAGAGATTTCACCTGTTTGACATCTGGCTTAACCCTATGCGCACTGATGAAAGAATCATTGAAGAGATCAGTGGTGATGACGGGCTTCCGGGTGAAAATTTTTCGGAGATCAGGAGATGGATGCATTCATGCCTTCAGGCAACGGTCAGGAAGAGAAAATACAACATCAGGGCTCTAAATGTCACCTCAGGCACAGATACTCTTGAGAGTCTGCGAGAGTCTGACAACGGAATTATTTCATTCGAACACAATGGTTTAAGGCTCTCCGCCGGGGATGGAACAGATGAGCCTACCGCCTCACTTGTACCTTACCTCAAAGGAACTGACAAGCCGTTCATACTTGTCTCAGCCGGAGCATGGTGCGAGTTTATTAATCCTTTCAATGATGAGCCACCGAACAACGAATGGCTGCGGAATAATCAGGTCAGCCTGATAAGGATCAAAGGCCAGGATATAAAATCATCACATCTGTTGCTGGGAATAATTCATGACCGGAATGTGGCCAGACTGGATAACCGCTACGGAGTCACCGGCGAGCTTTATAAAACTATCAAAATAAGCAGCAGAAAGATTGGAAGGCTTCTTGCAGGAGGAGACGGGAGGGTATTCTTCAAACACGGCATACCTCCGGGATACGTAGATACTGATGTGGACCTTTCTCACTTCCTTACCTATGCTGACGCCTATCACCAGATGGTGTTAGACCTGGTTGATATTTGCATGGAATCATACCGTCTGATAATACCTGCCAATGATAGTACGGAAATTGTATATATCACCGGCGGATTTGCCTGGAACGACACTTTTGTACGCATCCTGGCCACGCGAATTCCTGATAAGAGAGTATATGCCAGCCGTATTGAGAATCCCACAGCCCTGGGGGCAGCCATGACGGTGTATGAAAGCGCCTTCGGCAAAAGCCTTCCGCCTGTTTACCTCGGGCTCAAGGCTATACTACTGAATGACGACTGACATGATGAAAAAACTGGTCCTAAACCAGTAATCCAATCTCTTTAAATTCCTCCCTGAGTTGTTCGGGAGAGATGAAATGGATGGCATGGAAGCCAAGTTCGCCAGCGGCGATGGCGTTGTCCTTATTGTCATCAATGTATACTGCCTCGGCAGGATTGATGTTGTAGCGGTCAATCAGCACCTTGTAAATAGCATGGTCAGGCTTAATAAGCTTCTCATAACCCGATACCACAAGTCCGTCAAACTGCTTCATGAATGAGTACCTTTCATATGCTACCGGGAATGCTTCATGCGACCAGTTTGAGAGCGCGTAAAGGGGCATTCCAGCCGATTTAAGGGTATTGAATATCTTTACGGTCTCTTTGATCTCACCACCAAGCATCTCCTCCCAGCGACTATAATAGATGGCAATCTTGTCACTGTGCTCAGGGTACTTTGCAGACAGCTCAGATGTTGCTACACTGAACAGCTTCCCGCCATCCTGCTGAACATTCCAGTCATATGTGCATATATTTGCCAGGAACCACTCCATCTCCTCCTCCTCATTGAAGACCTTCCTGAAAAGATACCTTGGGTTCCAGTCGATCAGTACTCCCCCTATATCAAAGACAACAGTAGTAATTTTTTTCATTCCTTAGATTTTCGGCGCAATGATAGTCAATTTTTGGTGTCTTATCTTTCTCTCAGCCAACGGAAGTATTCATCCATGAAGAGAAGCTTATCGTGGTTGGGTACGGCTATAGGTCTTGATTCAGTTCCCTTCAGATACATGACTGTCTCCTGCCCGTCGGCAAACAACGGCCACCCAGGTAATCCCTCCCCGTTAGGATTACCTGTCTTTGCAAAGGTTGTCCAGTAACTGATCATAACATCCGACAGAGCCTGCTCGGCATCAGTAGCCTTTAAAGCCTGGTTTTTATCAAGATTCCCGAACGCGTAGGCTATCTCTGAAGCGTGTGCCGCTCCTCTTGGCGCTGTTCCTCCCGGGAACAGCAATTCAGGCCTGAACTGGTCAAAATAATAAACAAAGACCTTTGAATTCCCTGTCTCTGACTGTAGCCTGGCCCATGTATAGGAGGGCCATGCAAAAGTCGCATCCCTGAAAATGTCAGATAGCGAATAATAAGCCTCGCGCTGGTCTCCGCCGGGATAAAGCTCAAGCACCCTGTCAGCCAGAGGGCCAAAACGCTGTTTTATCATACCGGCATACGCTGCAGGCTCCATAGGCTGGACAAACAGCGATCCTTCATCGGAATTGGTGCCTATGATAACATTGACATCGTTATAGTTACCTCTTTCATAAAGTTTGAACTGATCATCAGTAATAACATAACCGTCAACCACAGGCCATGATCCTCCCATCTGCGAGGACGGATCGTCAAGCAATTTTTCCGTTGGCAAGCCCCTCAGCTCAGCAAGAGTGCCTGCGCCCATCCGGTTAGCAAGTGCTACGCCCGCTTCTTCTGCGCCACGCAGTGTCAACATGTATTCACCCATACCCCTGCTGTCACTGACCGGACCAAATGATCCGCCGCTCTGGCTGATTGCTCCCCGGAAGAGGCCGCTGGCCAGTGGTGAGCCGCAAAGCATACTTACAGATATTGCACCGGCAGACTCGCCGAATACCGTCACCTTTGAAGGGTCACCGCCAAAGGTTTCGATGTTTTGTTGTACCCACTTCAGTGCAGCTATCTGGTCTAGCAGCCCATAATTGCCGGAGACCTTGTTATCAGATTCGGCCGTCAGCGCGGGGTGCGCAAGAAAGCCCAGTACGCCAACACGGTAAGCCACGCTGACCATTACAACACCTTTAGCCGCAATCTTCTCCCCGCTGTATCCGGGAGCTGATGTTGATCCGTTGGAAAATCCGCCGCCGTAGATCCACACCATTACCGGCAGCTTTTCATTACCCGACTTTGCAGGTGTCCATACATTCAGGTAAAGGCAGTCTTCAGAGGTTATCATATCTCCCCTCCAGGGTGTTGTAAGCTGCACCGCTGCCGGAGCAAATTCATCTGCCATGAGTACTCCGTCCCATGGCTTTACGGGTTGCGGGGCCTTCCACCGGAGATCACCTACAGGAGGTGCGGCAAAAGGAATCCCCCGAAAAACTGCTATACCATCTTCAACGGTACCCTGAACTACACCGTCGCTTAGCGTTACTGTCGCTTCTGACAGCTTGTCATTGCTGCATCCGGCTAATAAAGCTGTTATCATGTAAAGAGAGATTTTAAATAATGATTTCATCTGTATATAATTTGTTGTTTATTTTATGGTCGGTTGAACCTCGAAGAGCTCGCCGAAGTCAAACTGCTCATGTTTTTAAAATTTTATTTATTCGTGTCTGTATTTGTAAAACATGCAATGGCCTGAATGGTATACCACCTGACTGACAGTTATCCTAATGCAGTGTTATCACCCCCGAAGCCTTCAGGGCACCGGCGTCATCTGCTTTCAGTTTCCACAGGTTATCAAAACTGCCTTCACTGATCATGTTGTCAGGACTCTCTTTAAAAAGAAGATAATCGCGATACTTTTTCAACATTTCAATGTTTGACCCCATGAATGCCATACTGAATCCACCGGCAGCTTTCCCGGGCGGTGTCCACCAGGGCAGTCCTGAGCTGACAAGGATATAATGCCTGTTCATCGGGAAGATATATACCAGACCATGATCTACGGTTCCGGGATTAAGATGTATGGGCAGCTTATCGGAGAATTTTTCGATAATGGCATTTGTCTCCTTCGTTCCGAAAAGGATCAGGTTTGAGGTAACATAATCACTCTGCCTCACCTCCTTGTCAGATATTACTCTCGGGAAGACCATTATCCTGCCACCGCGGCCTGTCCAGTCGGCAGCAAAAGCAGCCTGTGCTCTCCTGGCAGCCAGCTCCTCACGAGTGGGGTCACCGCCGGTCCCGTAAACATACAGGTGACTGCCGGCAAAAGCCTCATAGATAGGTCCTTCTGCTCCCTTTTGTTTTGAGGTTAGCCCTGGCGTGAACTTGCCGCTGGCCCAGGTTCCCTTTATCTTTGTGAAGGATGCAGCACCGGCGCTTTTCAGAGTAAATGACCGGCCGTCAACTTTTACAGTGAGTTTCCGGGTTGCACTAAACCGGGGATGACCCTCAACATTAAGGGTAAATGCCGCTAATCCTGACGTGGTGACCTCAATAAGATTCTCAGCCGTGAATTTTGCATCAATAGCAGCCATCTCGCCCGGAACCAGATTATCAAACTTTACCCAGTACGCCTTACTGTACTTAAACCATTTCGAACTGAATTTTACCTGATCAGGGTAGAGATCCCTCTTGAACTGTGAGAACCAGTCAAAGATGAAACCGTCTTTGTAAGCCCACTCCCAGCTGTTATGACCGACACCCGGATATTCAACATAGTCAAGTCTCTGAGCGTTGGTTTCGAAAAGGGCTTTCCATTCTGTGGCAATTTTGTAAAGGCCATCCTTATCACCTATAAATAGGTGAACCGGCAGGTTGTGCGCGTTGCCTGCAAATGCCGTTAAGTCTTCCGGCGGAGCCGGGCATACGGGAGCAATAGCCGCCCAGATATCAGGTCTGGTAAGCCCGAGCCAGAGCGTTCCTCCGCCGCCCATTGATAATCCCGTCAGATATATCCGCTCCTCGTCTATCTTGAAGCGCGACTTCAGATCATCCAGCATATCATACACATCCTGCTCAGCAATGCCCTGGTAGCCAGCGGTGCCCCTGGCATAAGGCGCTGCAGCTATATAGTCAACCTGCCTGAATGGAGGCCAGTAGCGTGTAGACTCAACATCTGTCTCAAAGGGAGCATTGCCTGGATTGATAAAATCATATCCCTGGCTGTTGCCAACGCCAAACAGCCTTCTCATGCCCAGGCGATGGTTTGACCATGCGCCATGAAGGAAAACAACGAGAGGATAGTTTCTCGTCTCATCAAAATTCGCAGGGATGTATACTGCATAAGACTGATCAGTATCGTCAACCTTTGAGAAGAATGAGAGATCCTGCGGCCCGGGATTGAGCCGCTGGGCTCCGGCCTCACCAACCCCGAGGGTCATTATCAGCAAAACCGCAATAGTAAAGCCGGACAAAGATTTCAATTCATTCATTTTGTTGTTTATTTGTGTGTTATATTAACATCTTTACTAGAAAGAATGTTAAGATGCTTGAAGCATAAAAATAAGGTTTTTTACTTTACTTTTTAATTGCAATTGGATTGAAGCCTGATGTAAACTATATTTGAGACTCTGCAACCCAAAAATAAAGTGACTTTCTCAGACACCAACCTGACCGAAAGGCTTAAGAAGGGAGACCTTGAAGCATTTGATATGATTTATCAAATCTATGCCGGCAAGTTATATTCCTTCGGCATGAGGTACCTCAAATCATCAGCTGATGCGGAGGAGCTGGTACAGACGGTTTTCTTAAAAGTCTGGGAAAACCATAAGAAGATTGATGCAACGCTTTCCTTTAAGTCTTATCTTTTTACAATTGCCTACAATGACATATTAAAGCTCTTCCGTAAAAAGAGCTACCTTCAGAAGTATGTTGCCGAGATCCAATACAATAACTCAGTTCCATCATCCTCAACTGAAGAGGGGTTGGAGTATCAGTCACTGTTGGATCAGGTTCAGATCATGATTGACGGGCTCCCGGCAAATCAGAAAAAAGCATTTATCCTGAGCAAGATTGAGGGAAAATCATCAAAAGATGTTGCCTCAATGTTAGGGCTGTCGCCAGGTACCGTTGATAACTACATTTCCGAGACGCTGAAAATGATCAGGGCGAAGCTAAACAGGGAAACACTGCAAGCGGTACTTTTTATCTCTCTGTTTCTGTTCTGATTACAGAGGGGTTCTGTAACAAACAAAATATTTTCACTTTCCCGTATGAGATTTCTGATCCTCATGGATATTAGTATTGTGGCAAGCATTATGAGTGCCACCAATTAATCAGAAAATGGAATTTACCAATAATAAGGGCGTGGGTGTGTTTGATTGTGTCAGTGGACTGATGCCGGAAGATGAACTGGAGGAGGTGCGCAGTGCTTTAATGGCCGGCGACAGCACTGATTCAATAAAAAGGAAGATAGAGAGAGACTGGCATTGTATTGCGAAAAGTGATGAACGTACAGAAAAAGATTTAACGCCAATCCTCCACAGTATTCATCACCAGATAAATCTCGATAGATTAAAGAAGGAAAAGAGCCTCTTAACTAAGATCTCAGGCTTTTATCTCAAGGCTGCTGCAGTGCTGATGATCCCTCTGATCATCGGTGGCATTTTATTATTAAAAGATCGACATATCGGGCTTGATAGCCAGCCAGCGACAGCTTCAATCTATGCTCCGGCCGGCTCCAGAGTTGCTTTCTCTCTCCCTGATGGGACTGAAGGAATGCTTAACAGCAGCTCCAGCCTGACCTATTCCATGCCGTTTTACAATGAACGCAACGTCACGCTTTCCGGTGAGGCCTGGTTCGAGGTAAAGCATGATGAGAAACATCCGTTTAATGTAGCCGCAGGCAGCGTAGACCTTACCGTCCTGGGTACTTCATTCAATGTCAGCGCCTATCCTGAAGACAACTATACTGAGGTTGTTCTGGAGTCGGGACAGGTAATGCTGAAGTCTCCGGTTTTTGAGGGCAATATGATCATGAGGCCGTCAGAGTGCTTCGTGCTGGAAAATGGCAAAATGAGAAGAAGCATGACCGATCCGGCAAAGTATATGGCATGGACCGAGGGGAAGCTTGTCTTCAGGAGCGATCCGATGTCAGAGGTAGCCAAAAGGATCGAACGCTGGTATAATGTCAGGGTTAAGCTTATGGATGATGAGCTGGAGAGATACGCCTTCCGCGCAACATTTGAAGATGACCCCCTGGAGGAGGTTCTAAGATTCCTCAGCATGACATCACCTATCAGGTACGAGATCACACCGGGAACATTAGGCACTGACTCAACCTATATCAAGAGTGAAGTAAAAATATACCTCAAATGATTAACTATAAAACCGGCCTATGAAAAATATCTACAGCCCATAATTGACAAAAAAAGGAAATCGCAGCAACGATTTCCTCAAAAAACATCAATGAACGACATTTTTTAAACCTGAAACCTTTCAAAGTTATGAAAAAAAACAAACCCCGGGGGAATGAATTAAATCATCCCCTGAGAAAAATCCTTCTAACGATGCGCATAGTATTTGCTCTTCTGGTACTGGGGATTCTTCAGGCGCATGCAACAGACGCCTATTCCCAAAAAACAAGACTGTCTCTCAATATCGCTGATGCTCAGCTGGTGACAGTGCTCGACAAGATTGAGGAGGAGACTGAATTCTTTTTTCTCTACAACGAAAAACTGCTCGACACAGAACGCAGGGTGTCAATTATGGCTAATAACCAGCTCATCGATGCAGTCCTTGATAAGCTCTTTGCCGGCACCGATGTAACACATACCATCATTGACCGCAAGATCATTCTGGCTCCGGGCTTTCTCACCGATGCAACAGTAATGCAGCAGGTGAAAGTCACAGGAAAGGTCACCGGGGTAAAAGGCGATCCGCTGCCCGGCGTAACAGTAGCAGTAAAAGGAAAGTTCCTTGGCACTGCCACCGGTATGGACGGGACATTTTCACTTGATAATGTGCAGCCGGCAGATATCCTTGTCTTCTCCTTTATCGGGATGAAGAGCGAGGAGATAACCGTAGGATCACAGACCTCCTTTGAGATCGTACTTTCAGAGGAACTGATAGGTATGGATGCCGTTGTGGTCACTGCTCTCGGTATTAAAAGAGAGGAAAAGGCCCTTGGGTATGCTGTCCAGAAAGTAAGCGGTGAAACCGTAGCAACAGTAAAGGGGGTAGATATAGGCACCTCACTTACCGGAAAGGTTGCCGGGCTTCTTGTCCGAAACAGCACTGAGTTTGCAGCTGAACCGGAAATCTATATACGCGGCGAAAAACCCCTGATTGTTATTGACGGTGTTACATACGGCAACATGAGCCTGCGGGAAATACCATCCGATGATATAGAAGATATCAGTGTTCTTAAAGGGTCTACAGCATCAGCTCTTTACGGTTACCGTGGTGCCAACGGCGCAATTATGGTAACAACAAAAAGAGGCGGCTCAAAAAATGGTCTCTCAGTGACTGTCAACAGCAGCACAATGCTGACGGCAGGTTACCTTGCCATACCCGAGATGCAATCGACATACGGCCGCGTGGTGAATACCTCAACCAATACCTACGCACGGGGCGGCGACGGAGCATGGGGTGTTCCTCTTGACGGAAGGGAAGTAATTCAATGGGATCCTATTTCAAAAACATTGAAACCAATGCCATACCTGCCGATAGGCAAAGACAACTTTCAAAACTTTCTTGAGCAGGGCTTCGTGCTTAACAACAACGTGAACATAGTACAGCAAAGTGAACTGGGCAGCCTGCGCGCATCTGCAACCTCCGTGCAGAACAAGGGGCAGTATCCCAATTCAATGTTCAATAAGCTGACCTACAGCATTGGCGGTGAGATGAAGATCAAAAACTTCAGCCTCTCCTCGGGAATTGCCTACAACAAACAGTTTTCGCCCAACATAGGCTTCGGCGGGTATACC
>CAYQNT010000033.1:18760-24248 GCA_964418865.1 uncultured Rikenella sp. | reverse complement strand
TCTTATTGGTGGTCTTCTGCTCAATTGATATCACCGGGCTGAGGCCTGTGATCCGGTCAACATCAGGTCTCTCCATCCCTCCAAGAAACTGGCGGGCATATGCTGAGAGGGTCTCCATATAACGTCTCTGTCCTTCAGCGTAGATCGTATCAAAAGCAAGTGACGACTTCCCGCTGCCGCTAAGGCCGGTAATGACCACCAGCTTGTTGCGCGGCACAGTGAGGCTGATATTTCGCAGGTTATGAACCCGCGCCCCATATATTTTTATCTCATCCTTCTGTTCCGGCATACGGGAGACTAAAGGCCGGTATTGATCCTTGCATCTTTCTCCGGCACTCTGATGATATACTCCCGGCCCACAGTATTGGTCAGGAAAGGCTTGCGCAGCCATGGATTAAGGAACTTAAGGATTTTGTAGTTGGTGTCAAACTGCCTGGCAAACTGCTCGAAGCTGGCAACGGCGGTATCTACCTTCACCTCTTTGTAAGCGACCGGCAGGTAGAGTTCTTCAGGGCTTATGCTGAAGCCGTACTCCATGGGATTGGAGATCACCAGTTTAAGAGAGACAATGCGGAAGATATACCTGGCTGTCTCATCATTCAGCAGGAGATCATAATAATTTGATTCCTTCTGTATCCCCACCTGCTCACTAAGTCCGCCAAAACCATTGTTATAGGAAGCTGCCGCCATAGTCCAGCTGCCATACTTCTCATAAGCCTTTTTGAAATAACTGCATGCGAATCTGGTTGATTTCTCCAAGTTATAACGATCATCAACCTCCTTGGTGATGGTCATGCCAGCCTCTTTACCGGTGGCTTCCATTATCTGCCAGATGCCTGTTGCGCCAGCAGGAGATATTGCGTTACTCAGGTCACTCTCGGCACATGCCAGGTACTTGAAGTCATCAGGTATGCCGTTCTCTCTGAGAATCTTTTCTATTTCAGGGAAGTAACGTCCTGTCCTTTTAATCGTCAGGATGGTTGAGCCATGTCTGTAGGCTGTGGCATTCAGCTCCCTGTCGAGGCTTTCGCGGGTATCAAAATTCTGTAGGGGTATCAGCTCACCTGCAAAGGTGACATTCTCAGGAATAGCACGGGAGACTGCCATAGGCATGATTTCCTCACTATTGATAGCTACCGAAGGATGAACGTCAGCTGATACGAGCAGTGTAAATATAAAACCGGCACTGAGTAGTAACATTAACGCCAGTGATGCCTTCCCTAAAGTTACTTTTATCATAATAACATTTTGATTTTAAAGGTCACATATTCTGTCCCGTCAAGGGAGCGGAACCCAAATGTTTTAATAATATTACTGCAATGTTTGTTTCGCTGACCCTGCACGAACGGCAGAGTTTCCTGAAACATGAATACTTAATGCTATTGCAATCCCTTGTAAAAACTGCAAAAATAGCTAAATTATTGCATCCGGAGAAGCAAATAAGAAAGCAGAATGATGACTGTCAGAATTTAAAGAAGAGGCCAGACCATAAGCCCAGTGCGTAGGGTTTGTATAGCGTCCCGGAGATGTTGCTCAATGGTGTGACGTAGTACTTGAAAACCGGCTCCAGATTGAATGAGATGTTTGATGAAATGTTGTACTCCATACCAAGACCGAGCTGACTGCTCAGATTATGGCCATTCATGCCTTCAGTATGACCCACGCGTATCATGTCTGATCCCACTCCGGTATAAGCGCTGTTATCAATAAGGAATCCGTAGGCGACGCCTCCCGAGAGATTCAGTCCTATCTTTTTGTCAATGACCTTGTACCTCAACAACAGGGGCATCTCAAGGTAACGGAATATCTGCTGGATATCGAAACCCACCTGTCGCAGATCGTATTTTGACGGGTCAGCCATATTGCCCTGTATACGCGTTCCCACCCTGTCCTGATTATCAGATATGTACAGGTCGGTATTACCTGCCAGGATCCGTCCAGAGGCCGTCTCGACACTGTAGAGATAATTGCTCTTGACTGCATAAAAGTCAGAGAGTCCTGCGAACACGTCGATACCTGTAATTGTCTGTCCCATTGATGCAAGCCCGATACCCGAATGAATGGTAAGCCGGTCAGATATCTTGTACCCGACGGTGAGTCCTGTAGTATATGAAGGTCTTGATTTCTCGCCGTTCATCAGTTCAGAGAGCTTTATATCCTGTCCTCCAGAGGAAAAACCCATTGCCGGTGAGAGGCTGGCTCCAACCATGAATCGCTGTTTCACTTCCTGGCTGACAGATGCTTTCATTGTGGAAACAAGACTTTCTTTTATTCCCTTCGGACGGCCAGAGGCTATTATAGTAATCTCATCAGCAGGTGATATAAGCAGAGATGCATCTTCCTTTTGAGGTTTGACTGCCAGATCTGCTGAAGCCATAAGATAATCCGGCTCTTCAGGCTTCATAGTTATCACCTTCCCGGTGGTCGGCACTACAGCTTTTGTTTCAAGTACAGATTCAGTTGCCAAGGGTTCAATGGAAGCAATTTCCGGTGTGGCTGCTGACCTGTCTATCCTGACAGCCTGCTGGTCGCCGCTGACAATGGTCATCTCACTGAGCTGCCCGGCGGGGTTGCCACTGCGTGTATACCATGTTGCCAAAACTGTAAGGGAAACCAATGCAGCAATACCGGCAGCTATACCCGCTATAAGCCTGAAGCGGGAATGTCTGACGGGCATCGGCGGGATATTATCCCATACGTCAGCCGGCGGCAGGACTTCCATATTCTTCAGTCCGTTGCGGAATACAATGTCAATATTTGGCTCTCTTTCAAACATTCACCATTCTCCTTGTGACCCCTGTCAGTATTCTTACCTTCTTCTGAAGTATATCTCTTGCCCGTGAGAGGTTTGATTTGCTGGTACCTTCCGATATGCCCAACATATCACCTATCTCTCTGTGGGAATATCCCTCGATGGCAAAGAGGTTAAAAACCATCCTGTACTTTGGCGGCAGCTCCATGATCATATTCAGCAGATCGCAAGCCTCAAGCCCGGCAAAGTCATCTGTGTCGGGCTCAGCCACCGGCTCTGTCACCCCGTCAATATCGTCAACCTTGTTCAGATAATACCTGGTACGGTATCTCTCGAGTGCAGTGTTGACGATGATCCTCCTCATCCATCCTTCAAAAGAACCTTCATGGCTGAAGTGCGACAGGTTTTCAAAAATCTTGATAAAGCCCTCCTGCAGCACATCCCTGGCCTCTTCCGTGTTACCAGCATACTGAAGGCAAACGGCATAGAGCTTCGGAGCATTCCTGCGGTAGAGCAGTTCCTGATCGCGCCTGCTGCCAGACAAACAGCCGTCAATTATGTCTCTCTCTTTCTGCAAACCCGATTATTAGCCGAGTTATAAAGGTAAGAAATAAAATCTGACCTAATCAATATATTGATGTGAAAAGCGGACTAAAGGTTGCGTTAAAAGTAAAATATACACTTAACCTGAGCGATACATACGGATGAATTTATCGCCCCGGGGAGTGACGCAATAATGGTCAGCCGTGTATGGCTTCACCGTGAGAGGCGGCTGCAGCTTCCATGATTCCCTCTGACATTGTCGGGTGTGGATGGATGCTTGTCATCAGATCGTGTGCCGTGGCGCCCATCTTCCTTGCGACCACCAGTGAAGAGATCATCTCGGTGACATTCATGCCTATCAGGTGAGCTCCAATAAGTTTATCGCTCTCAGCGTTGAAGACAAGCTTTACAAACCCTTCGCGGGCACCTGCGGCACTGGCTTTCCCTGATGCCATAAACATGAACTTACCTGTTCTCGTCTCTATGCCTGCCTCCCTGGCCGCTGCCTCAGTAATGCCGCATGAAGCCACCTCCGGAGTGGTATAGGTGCACCCGGGGATATTTGAATAGTCAACAGGTTCAGGACTCTTGCCTGCTATCTTCTCAATGCAGACGATAGCCTCAGCGGATGCAACATGAGCCAGTGACGGTCCGGGAACCACATCTCCTATGGCATATACGCCTTTCAGCGAAGTGCAATAGAACTCATCAACCACTATTCTGCCCCTCTCTGTCTTAACACCGCACTCCTCAAGCCCTAATCCTTCAATGTTCGGGGTGATGCCAACGGATGAAAGTACAATATCTGTCTCAATGATATCTTCGCCCTTAGGGGTTTTGACTGTGACAATGCATTTACTGCCTGATCTTTCCACCTTCTCTACAGTAGAGCCTGTCATGATCTTAATCTTCGCTTTTTTGAATGAACGTTCCAGGGTTCGTGACACCTCCTCATCCTCTATCGGCAGTATGCGAGGCATGAATTCAACCAGTGTCACCTCTGTTCCCATGGACCTGTAGAATCCGGCGAACTCACTGCCTATGGCACCGGAGCCGACAACCACCATGGAGGCAGGAAGTGAAGGAAGGTTCATTGCCTCACGGTAACCGATGATTCTTTTACCGTCCTGTTTAAGGTTAGGCAGCTCGCGCGACCGTGCACCGGTAGCAATGATTATGTTTTTCGCATTATAGATCTCCTTTGTACCGTCGGCCGCCTCAACCTCAACGGCGCCGGCGCCCTTCAGCCTGCCGAATCCGTTGATAACGGGAATGTTATACTTCTTGAAAAGATACTGCACCCCCTTGCTCATGGCGTCAGCTACCCCCCTGCTACGAGCTATGACAGCGCTGAAGTCCGGCGACGGCGCCTCTCCGACATTTATGCCGTAATCGGCTGCATGACGTGCATAATCAAGCACCTGTGCACTCTTTAGAAGGGCCTTGGTAGGAATGCAGCCCCAGTTGAGGCATATGCCTCCTGTCTCGGCCTTCTCTATCACCGCAACCTTCAATCCCAGCTGTGAAGCCCTGACAGCTGCCACATAACCGCCGGGGCCACTGCCGATAATCAGAATATCAAATTCATTCATTTGTCTATATTTTTTAATTTATCAATCCTGCTGTTCCTGCTAATGCTTCTTACAACACGTGCCACCACCCAAAACAACACCAGCACTGTGACAATTGTTGCGCCGGTTGGAAGGTTAGTGAACCATGATATGGCGAAGCCGCAGCTTATGCCAACGAAGCTTACAACTGTCGAGAGAACTATTATCTGCATGTATTTCCGGGTGAAGAGCATGATGATATTGGCAGGTATAGTGAGCAGGGCAATAATCATGATGACCCCTGCTATCCTTATATTAAGCACTATCACCAATCCTGTCAGCCCCACCGAGATATATTTAAAAAGATCAACATGTTGAGTGAATGTGCGGGCATAGTTCTCATCGAACGATATATAGAGGAGGGTTCTGTAAAACAGGGCAGTATAAATGATCAGAACAACTGACATTATTCCAAGCGCTATCAGGTCACCGTTTGTAACAGTAAGTATGCTGCCAAAAAGATAACTCATGAGGTTGGGTGCGTACCCCGGTGTCAGATAAATGAAGATGATGCCGACGGCCATTCCCAGTGCCCAGAGGATGCCTATTGCACTGTCTTCACGCATCTTGCCTTTCGCCGACA
>CAYQNT010000033.1:0-18750 GCA_964418865.1 uncultured Rikenella sp. | reverse complement strand
AAGAACGCTGCGCCAACCACCGGGTTTATCCCCAGGTAATAGCCCAGGCCTATCCCCCCAAAGGAGGCATGGGTGATGCCCCCACTCAGGAATACAAGCCTGCGTGAGACTATATATGTTCCGGCCAGGCCGGCCGTGATGCTGGCAAAGAGGGCACCCAGAAGTGACCTGATGACAAAAGAGTATACAAAGATATTCTCCATTAATCGTGTTTATGAAGTACAATGTGGGGTACATCGCCGTGTGTAACAAGCTGTATGGGACACCCGTAGAGTTTGAGATCCTCATCGGTGATCTTGCTATGGGGATGATAGAATATTGTGCCGTTGACGCAGGCGAACGACTTCACCCAGGAAGAGATGGTGCCAACGTCGTGGGAGACCATCATGATTGTCATCCTGCTGTTGAGAAGTTTCAGCTTATCATAGAAATCTGCCTCAAATGTGTTATCGACAAAGGTGGCGGGCTCATCAAGCAGCAGCAGCCGCGGCGATCCGGACACAGCCCGTGCAAGATACACCCGCTGCAGTTGTCCGCCTGACAGCTCATTGAGGGCCTGATGGGCAAGCGTTGTGAGGCCCAGCTCCTCCATCACCTTCGCCGCATGTTTTTTCTCTTTGCGTCCCATACGACCGGTTGCGCCCTTACTGTGCATCATCCCTGAGAGAACAACATCTTCCACGGTGACGGGAAACTGGGTGTCACCCTGAGCCACCTGCGGCATATATCCTATCTGGTTGAGCTTGAGATTGCCATGTGAAAAGTTCACTCTGCCTGACAAAGGCTTCAGCAATCCGAGTATTACCTTCAGGAGCGTTGTTTTACCGCCACCGTTGGGGCCTATGATGCCAATGAAATCGTTCTCCTCAACGGCCATGGAGATATTCCTGAGGACAACATTATCTTCATAACCGGCGGTAACGGAATCTATGCTGAAAAGGATACTCATGGTTCTATTTGTCTGAAGGTCTTATGTTTGAAGGTCCTGCGGTCCTGCAGTCTTGCGGTCTGGCGCTGCGCTTTGTCTGGCGGTGACTGCTTGCCACATGCCACATGCCACATGCCCTTGCTCCATGCTGTCTGCTGACTGCTGACTGCTGACTGCCGACTGCCGACTGCTGGCTCCTTGCTCCATGCTCCATGCTACAAGCTCCTTGCCACCTCTGTAACAGCTTCAGGCCAGTCCTTGTTCATCGGATTGATGACAATGAGTCTGGCACCGGTCTCCCGAGAGAGCGATCCGGCATTGCGCAGATCGTACTCGGCCTGTATGAAGATACTCTTTATTCCCTTCTCCCGGGCAAGGTCAATCAGCTCCTTCATGCGAGCCGGTGAGGGATTCTTTCCCTCATCCTCAAAAGAGACCTGTACAAAGCCGTAATCGCGTCCCATGTAGGCCAGCGCAGGGTGATAGATCAATATTGTTCTATTTGTCATTGTTGCTGCAGCAGCTCTCACAAGTGAATCTAATTCATTGATTCTGCTTTTGAGCACAATAAGATTTTTAGCATATTTCTCCGCTGAAGCAGGATTGAGCTCAACCAGGAATGCTTCTACCTCTTCAGCCATTATCAGTGCCTGCTGAGGTGACATCCAATAATGGGGGTCAGCGCCACCATGACTATGGCCTGCGTCGACATGTGCCTCAGCTTGATGATCATCACCTTGCGCAGTGACTGACCCATGATCGCCGGAATCATGATCTTCCGACCCATGTCCCTCAGACCCATGACCTTCAGACCCCAGACCTTCAGACTCATGACCATCAGACCCCAGACCCTCCTGCCCGATAATTCTGATACGTTGTGACAGGTCAAGCATTTTCATCTTTGGGTTAACCTGTATGAAACGCTCCATCCATGCATCCTCGAAACCAAGCTGCCCGTTGATTATCATTGCTTCCGATACTGACAGGGAGTTGATCTGCGCCGGGAGGGGTTCCCATATATGATGATCTGCCCCGGGAGGAAGCAGAATATTAACCTTGAAATCGTCACCTGCCACAGCCTCTACAAACCATGCAAAGGGAGGAATAGTGACGGTTATAACCCTTGTACCCGGACTATGACCAGGAGCGCCGCACGAAGCTGCCATAAGCACAATCAAAACACCCCAAACCAATGATCTTTTCATATTTTTCGTTGCTATACAGTGCAAAATTAGCATTATACCACTTGCCGGCAAAAAATGAAACGCAAAACTTGAAATGCAAAACTTGAATATGCTTTCAAAACACCATTTTCCTGTCACTTCTGTTAAAAAATCAAAAAGAATAAAAAATGTATGCCCGAAAATAAGAGACACGGTGAATTTATGCTGTATTTTCATCCTGATTTACCAGAAATTGTTTCGAAACCAGGTAGCCATGCAGAAGATAATCAAAAAATTACTGATAACCAGCACGTTATCAGCTATGCTAATTTTCCCGCTCAAAGCCAACGGCTTGTCTGACAACATAGCGCTTACTTCAAGAATTAAAGCACTGGAGAAAAGTTATCCTTCGGTGTGCAGTGTTAAAACCCTCTGCACCACGGCAGGCGGTATGGAGATGTTCAGCATCACAATAGGCAAGGGCGAAAAGAATGACAAACCGGGAGTAGCCATACTGGGAGGGATTGACGGACGCTATGTCCATTCCCGTGAACTGGCCATAGGTTTCGCCGAGGAGCTCCTCAGGCGGTCCGGCGAGGCAGAGATAAGCACTCTGCTTGATAAGGTGACCTTTTATGTAATTCCTGATGTATCACCTGACGCTTCGGCTCAGTATTTTTCAAAGCTGAAATATGAACGTAACATAAACGCAGTCAGCACTGATGATGACCGTGACTTTACCACCGGCGAAGACCCGGCAGAAGACCTTAACGGTGACGGCATGATCACGCTGGTTCGTATTTTGGACCCTACAGGCTCATGGCTACCTTCGCCTGTTGACCCTCGGATTATGGTTGCTGCTGACGCCTCAAAGGGTGAGATAGGAAGCTATGTTGTAATTAGTGAAGGATTTGACAACGACGGAGACGGTCAGTACAATGAAGACGGACTCGGCGGAGTGGCATTCAATGCTAATTTCTCACACAAATATGAGGAGTTTGGCCTCAACAGCGGTGCTCATGCACTCTCAGAGACCGAGAGCAGGGCAGTGGCTGATTTTCTGTATGACCATTTTAATATTTATATGACAATAGCCTTCGGGCCGCAGGATAATCTCAGCCAGCCCATGAAAGGCGTTTCAAGACCTCCGCAGAGAGGACAGAAGCCTGACGGCATGCTAAAAGGTGATGAGACCATAAACAAACTAGCCTCTGACATCTGGAAAGAGAAGACCGGAGTTAAGGGTAACTCAGCCGCCGGCTTCACCCCGGGCAACTTCGCCGAATGGGCTTACTTTGATTACGGACGGTACAGCTTTTCCACCCCGGGATGGTGGGTGCCAACAGAAAAGGGAGAAAATGCAGGAGTTGCCTACATGAAGACCCAAGGGGCTGACAATGACAACTTCATCCCTTGGGTCAGCATTGCAGGTGACCACTTCGAAGGGCGTAAGGCGGAGGTGGGAGGTATCAAACCTTTTGCCACAATAGTTCCACCTGACTCACTCATGGCGAAAATAGTAAAAGACAATTTCAACTTCATCACAGCACTGGCCACTTTCCATCCGGCAACGGAGCTTACAGGACTAAAGGTTGAAAAGAAGGATGATAACCTCTGGCGCGTCACTGTCAAAGTATATAACAGTGGTCTCTTTGCAACCTGCACGGAGATAGGCGACAGGAACAAATTTGTCAGGCGCGCACAACTGACTGTTGAACCAGGCAAGGGCCAGACCCTTATAAGCGGACAGACAAGACAGGCTCTTCCAAGGCTTGAAGGTAACCAGTCCATAGAATACTCATGGCTCATAATGGGCAAGGGAAAAATTAGTATAAAGGCCGGTGCTGTCAACAGCGGCTTCTCAACCCTTAACGCTGAACTCAGGTAACAAATAATCATCTTCGAATAATGAAAAAACGTCTCTTTACAATAGCAGTATCTATCGTCATTGTTGCCGTCCAGCAGGTTACGGCACAGACGGGAGGCTTCAGTTTCAAGGCTGCCGGCAGTCCTGCTGACCCCAAAGTGGCTGCGACATGGAACAAGTACTATACATATGAAGGAATAACCGATCTGTGCAACCGCCTTGTTAAAGCTTACCCGGCGCTTATATCCATGGAATCAGCAGGCAAGTCGTATGAAGGGAGGGATATGATTGTTCTCACAATAACTGATAACAGTAAAGGTAAACCCGCCGGCAAACCCGCATACTGGGTTGACGGGAATATCCACGGTAATGAGATACAGGGAACAGAAATGGCTCTTTACACAGCATGGTACCTGTGTGAGATGTACGGCAAGAATGCTTTCATAACAGAACTTCTGGGAGAAAAGACTTTTTATATCGCCCCTACAATCAATCCTGACGCGAGGGCATATTTCACAGACCAGGCAGGTTCGCTGCGTTCTGGCGTTGTTCCGCGCGATGACGACCGTGACGGTCTTTTTGACGAAGATGGTCCGGAAGATCTCAACGGCGACGGCGAGATATCAATGATGCGACGTAAAACCTCAGACGGCAACATGAAAACTGACCCTGCCGATCCACGAAAAATGATACAGGTGGCACCCGGTGAAAAAGGCGATTATGAGATGCTTGGGCGGGAGGGAATTGACAATGACGGCGACGGTTTAATAAATGAGGACGGTCCTGGTAGTTATGATCCAAACCGTGACTGGGGTTACAACTGGGAACCAAACTACATCCAGAGCGGAGCTGACAAATATCCTTTCTCCCTGCCGGAGACAAGAGCCATACGTGATTTCATCACCGCCCACCCTAACATTACCGGATCGCAGTCATTTCATAATTCCGGGGGAATGATCCTCAAAGGTCCTTCAGTTGAAGCAGTCGGCTCCGAGGTATACTCCAGGGCTGATGATGCGGTGTACGAATCAATCGGCAAAACAGGTGAAAAAATACTCCCCGGCTATAAGTTGCTGACTATCTGGAAGGACATGTACACAGTCTGGGGCGGTGAGCTGGATTGGGTGTACGGTACGATTGGCGCATTTGTCTATTCTAATGAGCTGTGGACCTCATACCAGATGTTTTATGATACAGCACAGACAGACAGTTATGAATTTGACAGGCTACTGCTTTTTGAAGATGCATTTGTTCCGTGGGTGGAGATTGATCATCCGGTTTACGGCAAAGTTGAGGTGGGTGGCTTTAGCAAGAGCTTTGGAAGGGTGCATCCCGGCTTCATGCTTGAGACAGATGCTCACCGCAATATGGCATTTGTGCTCTATAACGCATGGCAAACACCAAAACTTGAAATATCTGACATAGTTTCCAGAGATTTGAAGGGAGGGCTCTGGGAGATTACAGCCCGGGTCAGCAATCGCAGAATGATGCCTACCCATTCAGCACAGAATATGCGATATCATATCACGCCTCCCGATTATGTAACACTTGATGGGCCCGCTGTGATATCCGGAATGAAAGTTACTGATCCGCTGAACAATGTCACAGTTGAGCAGAAGAAAAATCCAAAAAGCATTGAGATTGAGAATATTCCAGGATACGGCAGAACAACTGTAAGATGGATAGTTCGCGGGAAGGGCCCGGTGAAGATTACAGTTACAAGCGTAAAAGGCGGCACTGCAACAGCCTCTTACGATCTGAAATAAGCCGCAGGGGCAGGTCTCGGAACCTGCCTCTAGTCATTGGTTTCTGATTCACCGATAAGAAACTCCGTCAGGTTGATATCATTGGTCAGGTTCAGCCTTGATCTCAGCCTGTAACGGCCTATCTCTACTGCACGAGTAGACACATTGGTAAGGTTGGCTATCTCCTTGGTGGTAAAATTCAACCGTAGGTATGAACATAACCTTAGATCATTTGGGGTCAGGTCGGGATACTTGTTCTTCATCTTACGGAAGAATCCTTCCTGAGACAGTTTAAGATTCTTCATCACATTCTGCCACTCCCCTGTCTGGGAGTCAAGACCATTATCAATGATCTTCTGCATCTCCTTCACAAACCTTACAGGAAGCTTTTCGGATGTCTCCCTTGCTGCCTCCAGCATGTCACGCAGCTCGCGCAGAGTATCCGTCTTCCTGATCAGATATCTCATGGTGAGCATCAGTTCATAGCTCTTGTAGTCAAGCTCGCTTTCCAGTCTGTTCTTGCCTGTCTCATATTCGATCATCCTCCTGTGCCTCTCAAGCGATGCCCTGAAGATCATGATTCCCGCCGTAACCAGACCTGCCAGCGCAATAGCGTACAGCAGCCATGCTCCCCATGTCAGGAATAATGGTTTTCTGATGGTAAACATAGCCTCAGCCACTCCTATGCCGGCACCTTCCCTCACCTGGAGATGATACTCTCCGTGCCTGAGGTTGAGCAGGCTGAAATTATCTGTTGCAGCACTGTACCACTCATCGCCCAATTCCACTATCCTGTAAAGGTATCCGCGTCCCTCACGGTCAAAACCTGAAGGGTCTGCGATATAAACCGTCATATAGTTTTGCCTGTTGGGGACAGGCTTCGTTCCCGGTGTGCCGGGAATGAGAGTGGTGCTCTTGTTGCCGCCACTGAATACCAGACGGCTGACCGTCAGAGCTGAAGAGATGCCTGTCTCTTGCAGCCTCGCCAGATCATAAATGCTGAAAGCCTGCCTCGTAGGTATCAACATCATCCCCGAGTCAAGTGACATTATCTGCTGCTCACGCCATGGCAGGTCTGCGTAATCATGAACGAACTCGGTTAACTTTTCGGCCTGCAGATCACGGGTGATGTTAAAGAGACCGATCCTGTTATCAAGGACGAACCAGTAGCTGTTCTTGTTATATTGAATTATCTGGCTTGCACCCAGGAAATCGCCCAGACCCGGCTCAAGTGACGTCACCGGGAAAAACCCCTTGTTCTCATAATCAAACGCATAAATACGGTTACCAGTCATGAATACAACCTGGTTATTGAGGTCTGCCATTGAAATGATCCTGGCGCTGTCAGCAACGGTGCTAAAATATAATGCACTGATTATTGAATCTGCCTGCTCATTCAGCTCAAGTCTGTAGATACCCTTTTGCGGATGAACAGCCCATACATAGCCAAGATAATCAGTCTCTATAAACCTGGTAGGTTCAAGATATCCCTCAATACGGTTGCGGTATTTCCATTTACCTGAACGATCCTTTGCAAACGACACGATTCCTGTATATGTGCCCTGCAGAAGCAGGTCTCCATAAGGTTTGAAAGACCAACCACCGGTGACCTCTGAGATCTTTTCAGCTGACAACCCGTCAATAAGGAATGTGCCGTCATTATGTCCACACAGGATATGACCGTCATACTCTGCAAGCTTCCACACCTGTCCCTGCGTCTTTGCTATGATGCCCAGGTCAGTGAATCTGAATGTGCCATTGACACTGGTTATGTCAGCTGCGAAAAGACCGTGATTGGTTCCCATATAGAGATGATCTTTGCTTCTGATGGCCGTGTAGATAGTGCCGAGATCCCCGCTGGTATTCGCATAGAAAGTCACCGGGGAAGAGGTTCTGACATAATTTGCCCCATCGTCAAGCCCGATCCAGAGGCCATCCTTCTTATCAAGGTAAAGGGAAAGGACAGTGTTGTTATTCAAACCGTTGGAGAAATCATAGGTCTCAAGGATTTCTCCGTCCCTGTTGCAAAGGGCAACTCCCTTCAGGATAGTACCGAATACAACAAGGGTATCATTGATTGCCAGGCCGGCATTACATGTGGCCTCCTCCAGGTATCGTGATATCTCCTTTTTGAAAGGCTTGAATGATAATCCGTCAAATATGAAAATACCGTTGTTTGAAGTACATATCCATTGCTCACCAGGAGTGAAATCAATCAGTGCGTGGACCTTCATCGCTCCGAAGGGTTCACTGCCTTCAATAAAAGTGTATCCGGAGCCGTCAAACCAGTACAGGCCCTGGCCGATTGCCTGCGCAATAAACCTGTTACCCACCCTGAAATAAAAAAGCATGGAAGTGGGTGCGGGCACAGTCGTGACAGTCTTGAAGTCATAGACATATACCTTGGTAAACGACTGGAAATAAATTGAATGATCAATCTCAAATATATTCCATATCTCATCGTTTTTGGGGACTTCAGCATCAGCAGCAAGCGAAATATATGAGAGACTGCCCGAGAGATCCTTCCGCCACATGCCGAAATCCTCATAGGAGCCTGTAAAAATGATCCCTTCGCTGTTGACATGAACAGATCGCACTCCCTGGCCATCAGGAATAGCATAAGTTCTGGCAGTGATGCCGTTATACTCAATCAGCCCAGCTGAGTTGGCCAGGTAAACGTATCCGCCTACCGGATCCCTGCTTATATCCCAGTTCTGGCTCTTAACAGGAATAGTCCCGGAAATGAACCTTTGTATCTCATTATGATATACGCCCTGCTGGCCAGTAGCCAATAGCGTCAATAACAACTGGCAGACAGACAGTAACAGAGACCTGATGTTTCGCCATCCTGCTTTTTCTGACATAAGACCGGGATTTTTCGTCTATACAGTATATCAGCAGTAAAAATAAGAAAAAGGTTTGACTTTACTTCAGCTTATCAGAGAGTGAGATGAGAGTATACTAAAGCCAGATCTCCAGCTTGTTGACCGGCTTGTCTGTCATCAGTCTAAAGGACTCCGCACTGATGACCGCTCCACCTCTGCGGTATGGGTTCCCATCGTATGCATAACTGACCTCCCTGCCATTTATAAATATTTCGGACGGACCGAAACAGTTCTTCCTGACATAGTAGATGACCGACAGATGCCGGCCCATGAAATTAAGAGTGACGGTCAAACCGTCAAGGCAGGCCGGCATGACAGGGTCAATTATGATATTGCTCCATTCAACTCTAAAGCCAAGCAGCCTGGTCATAATAATACCTGTAAATATGCCTGGCCCGCTTGAGTAGACCCTCCATCCGCCTCTCAGCATCATATTGCCCTTAATGATCTCAGGGTAATGTTTGTCTGCCTCATAACGATTCGGGAAAATGACATCAGAGCTGCTGTAATAACAGTTCGACTGCCTCACATCACTGCAATGCACTATATCACTGTATCCTGCCGACACAGTCTGGCGCAGGGCACGAAGGAAGTCGTCAGCCCTGCCTGTAATAGCCAGCGATTCAGCGTAGCGAATATGTTCATGCACGTACATCAGCCCTATCTCTCTTCCGAAGAAGGTGCTGCTCTCTGCCCTCTGAAAAAGTGTCTGTATCCCGCCATTGTACCTCAGTGGACGGTCCATGAGACGCGCTCCGTCAGGTCCCTTCAGATATGTTTCGATCAGCTCCTGATGTCTCACAGCCTGCTCCGGGGTGAATATCCCGCTGAGTATGCCGCGTTCCATAGGCAGTAAGCTGTACTTTATCCCGGTTCTGTCGTCAGAGGGATGAAGAAGGAGGCTAATCCTTCCCCCCTCCTCAACCAGTCCGTAGCCTGCCACAACGCCATCTTTAATGAGAAGCTTGTTGAAATCAGATCTGATACGTCCGCAGTATCCATCCATCTCCTCCGCCAGTTTCTCAAGTCCTCCCATCCGGTATGCGACAACAAGATCCCTGAATGCCTGGTAGTTCATCTCCACCGTCCATGAGGAGATCATGCGGTCTGCAAGCTCCCGGCTAACAGGCTGCAGGGAATCATTCCAGTCACCTCCCCCATATTTTACGAGAGATGTTCCTGGCACAAATGATCCGGTTAGTTTTTTAACCAGGCGGTTAATATGAGATCTGATTGAATAGACCTTACTGTGCAACTTTCTATCTGCCTGAAAATATGGCAGTTTTTCTTTCAGGAATGCAAAGTCAGAGGTTGCACGCAGATAATTGCTGAGGGCAATAAGTATCCAGTAGGTTATGTCACCGTGGGCACTATCTGCCCTGACCTCATTGTAGCTGTCAAACATCCACCACTGAGGCCATCCTCCATCTCTCTCCTGGTTAGAGAAAATGATACGAAGAATCTCTCTGGCCTCTGCATATTTCTGCAAGCTGAGCAGCATCTCTATCGGCCCCTGGGCTATATCACGCGTCCCCCATGCTGCCCCGCTGAACTGTTCAAGGCCATACGGTGTGAGGTAATGGGTAAGGGCGTTCATACCATACCATGGCAGTATCTCCTTTATAAGCCCAATATCCTGCTGTCTGCTACCGATGGCAAGATTCAGGCTGAGTGATGACCAGTCATTCCGGGCATCAAGGCAATCATTACCCCACTGCTGATCAGCATCATTGAACCGCACAGGTTTAGCAGGGGAGATGACTCCACCTGTAATGCTCATACTGAATGAGTTGGTGGAGGCCACATCGAGTACAAGCATGTTACTGCCCTCGCTCCTTCTTTGGCTGTTGAGCCTCTCGTCACCGCAGACAGTAAACTCAGCTCCGGAGGACTGAACAGTGAAGATGAAAGAGGCATCAGGGAATTTCGAAGTGATCATGGTTTCCGGCGCCGGTAATGCAACGAATTCATCTGGCTTGCCGAGGCTGACGACTTTCCAACTATTGAGGCCATCAAAATGGTGAGTCACAAGAAGGGGCACACTTTCCCCGGCCAGCATCATGAAATCCATGTTTACCTGAGGTGACCTCTTTGAGGTCCAGGTGCGGACCTGAATACAATTTCCATTGTACTTATATATCCAGCGGCAAAAATTAAGTCCCATCTCAAATGCAGAGGGTACTCCCAGCAACCAGTACTTCCCGTCTATACCGGCGAATATCCGTTGTCCTGTCTCAGGCGAAAGATTGAACTGGCTGTTACATACCGATAAAAGCGTGTTGAAGTTGGTGTTTCCATGGGTGATATGAGAGTTGAACGCTCCAAACGCAAAGGCTGTGGTTGACATTGCCTTTTCTGACGGGCCCGGACCTGCATCTGCCTGCATTATATGCCCGTGTGGGCGGTCAGCAAGGCTCTCCTTTAACCGCAGCATGACGTGATTGCTCTCCCGGCAGAAGAATGAGAGGAGCCTGCCGCCGGAGACCTCTGCATGACGTCTCTCACTACCGAAGAATTCATTGAGCTCCTTCTCACTCAGATCTTCGGATGGGAAGAAAGCAGGAGTGTTAAAGAGGTTAGAGGATGGTACCATGAACCCTGACCCTGACTCTGGCCCCGGTTCTGATTCTGATTCTGATTCTGATTCAGGCTGGCATAAGAACTCACCTATAAGCCCCGGCAGCCTGTCAAGATCAGCTTCAGAGATTGCAGCCGGATGGTCAGGCAGAAATGTGGCTGCAAAGAGGCTACGGTGGCTCCCTCCCGCAGGCATGATAAATGGTTGTTCACGGATAGCAACAACTGATGATTCTCCTGCATACTCTCCTTCCTGTTCTCCTTCTGTAAGTCCTTCGGGTATACCTGTCTCCCTGAATGACCTCCCGTAAAATTGCATTCCGTCAACACTTGCCGACACTGCCCCGTTTGCCGAAGCAATCATCAGCCAGGGATTACCGCCATCTTCATTCATATTCTGACGGCAACATATGACCTTGCCTAACTTATGGTCTTCAAGTATCCGCCTCTCAATATACTGGCTAACATAATACTCGTTGGTAAGACCCTCAGTAATCTCTTTAAGACCAATATCCTGAACATAAACAAGGTCAAGCTCAATATCTTCACCAGTGTTATTTTGAAGGACTATTTCCCATGCCCAGCTCAGGGTTTCTTCTGATAGCCTGATACGACATTGGTAATCAAGCCCCTCCCATTCTCCTTCGGCTAAATATGTGCGGTGCCCGACAATGAAACGGCTGTTATCGCCATGACCGGTAAGCTTCCTGAATGCCGGGGTGACTCCTCTCTTCCGTATCCAGACATTGGCTGCATTCCCTGAGAATGGCGAAGCCGGACTGAGACTTATCCTCAACGGTCCGGCCTCAATAGTCCGTACGTATCCGCTATTCAGAAAGTCTATTGATAATCCGGCTGAGTTACTGATCTTCATCTGTCAAGCTTGATTTCCAGAATAACCTCATCCATATGCTTATGATTGTAAATCAAGGCAATACGCTCTCCTATACGCCTGATCTCAACCGGATGCCTATCTGTTTCAGCAGAGATGATATTCGCTGCCCTGCTGCCTTCAAATACTATCTCACCCGGAAGATCACGATCTCCGGTAAGTTTGATCAGCAGCCTGCCAGGCTCCACTTTATAGTCAACGATGTCTGATGTTGAATGAAGTATTTTCAGATCATCAGACAAAGGAAGACAGACCGGAGTCAGTATACCGTACAGTGGCGGCCATACCATCTCCCCGATTACCATGGGAAAGCTTACAGGCTCACCTGTCTGAGGATGTGTATAATAAATCCGGCCGGAATGTTCTTCGTTATAGTAATTTGCTGCAAATAGCATGGCCTTGCCGGTAGCAGTAAAGCGTTCCCTGACTGTCAGGTATTCGCTGGTTGCAGATGCGTGCCTCAGCTTTGCCCCCGCCCTGTTCAGCAACGCTTCATAAACCGGCTTATGTCCTTCAGTGTCAAAGCCTGTCCAGGTGCCTATAAATACAACTGTTCCGTTACCCACCCTCTTCGTAAATCCGCATGGAGTGTGATTCAGGGTACGGGCAATTACTTCCGCTCCGTTCAACGACTCTTCGGAAAAAGTGATCATCGGGTTGCTGCACTTTATGTCACTGAAGCCCAAAATATCTATCAATGGTGAGTCGATGATCTCCGTTCCGGCCGGATAGACCCCGATTATATCACGAAGCACAGTACACTGCCTGTGTGACATCTCGCGGTCAGGCAGGTAAGGCAGAATCACGGCATTGCCTCCCTGGCTGATATAGTCAGCTACGGTTTGTTGAGCCGAGGCGTCCATCTCATCGGTTGCGAACAGCCATACCTGCTTGTACCTCTCAAGTGATTCTACAGTAGCACTGTTCAGGTCAGCCATATCATAATCGACGTTCAAGATCTGCATCACCTTAAGCAGTCCGTCGAAATATGCAGATCGTCTTATTGCTGAAGGAATAAATTTCAGTCCACCCTCATTGCCGGTAGGCCTTTCAAGCTCGGTGGCATAATAGGGAGGATAAAAGAGCACGCATACATCCGCCTTTCGCTCTGCATCAGTAATAATATCTCCTGAGACCTTAATGATCCCGCTAAGCTTTTCCACAGGTGCATAGGAACTGGTACGATCGCCCTCAGCAGTAAGTGGTGTGAACCAGTAGAAGGTGTCGCCGGAATATCCTCTGCGTTCAGGGTTGTGTCCCTTGGAAAACATATAATAGTTCCATCCTGTCAGGCCGTTGACAATGCCTGCCTTATAAAAGAGCTCCATCTCGCGGGGACTGGTCACAACATGATATTCCCGTGAACCGCTCTGGAATTCAGCGGCGAAGAGCGGACCCCTGCCCTGCATTGCCGCTGTGATGTCATTTATGATCCGGTCATCATGCATATTCCTGTATGATACGAACTCCGGTATGTGGTCAACCCCGAATATTATGTCGCTTTTCTCACGGAAGAGATCATCATACATTGTGATATTTACCGGAAACTCATACCCATGACCATAGATCCATCCCGGAAGGTTGTGATACAGTGGCACAGTGACTCCCCTCTCCCTGGCCATTGAGGCCATGAGTCTGAGGTAATCGCCGTAGTACTTCCGCCAGAAAGAGTGCCACTCACTATCACGACCGCGGTCACCTCCTGAGACATATGGTGTACGGCTGTCAGGTGGAAGATCTACCTGGTCAAAGGAAGAGTAGTCAGTGTCCCACAGGCTGTTAATCTCATGAATATCACCAAATTTTGCCTTGAGATAAGCTATAAACCGCTCCCTGACAGCGTTGCCGTAATCAGCCTGGTGTGTCAGCCATGAGAAGACTCCTATTTCATTGCATATCTGCATCATGATCACCGGGCCTCCACGTAATATCTCATTACGACTGATAAGAGGCATTATCTGATCATACCACAGGCCAACCTTTTCAATATACTTTTTATTGAAAAGACTGACGCCGTCACTCATTACCCTTTCTCCCAAGCTGTTACGCATTCGCACCTGATCACCGTACTGATCAAGAAACCAATCCGGCAAACCTGCTCCCCTGAACTCAGCCAGGATAAATGGTCCGGGTTTTAAAATACAGTAAAGGCCGTGTTCCCCGCACTTCCGGATCCATCCTTCAAGATCCTTCTCAGGTGCTGTGGTGCCATCAAAATCAAACAGGCCTTCTTCTTCCTCATGCCATGCCCACGGTATATATGTACTGACAGCGGTCAGACCTGCCATGACGGCTTCATCAAGATGCTTGTCCCACAATTCACGCCTGATCCTGAAGTAATGTATCTCTCCGGAGTTGAGGAAAACTTTTTTATCATCTAAATAGAAATTCTGCCCTTTTACGCTGAATGTCATGTAAGTCATAATTTTAAGGTTAAGCAACCGGCAACGCTTAAGACTGACCGGTCTCTCCATTATTATCCCTGTTTCTCTGCCTCAGCAGATCCTTGATCTCAAAAGTTCTTTTTTCGGTAAGCGTGTACCGGGCAGCAAAGAATAGTGCAAGGAGACTTAACAGCAGAGGCAAGCCGATCTCCACAACCCTCATCATCAGGAGGGTATAGGGAGACTGCTTTTTCAGAGGCTCAATGTCCTCTTCAATGGCTCCCAGTTCACGGTTAAGAAGATCCGGAGGTGCAGTTGCGCTCAGTGCATTGATCCTGTTATTAATAGCTGAGATGTTTTGAGTCAGCTGAATCGTATGGGCCTTGCTTTTCTCATGCTGCTTCGTCCTGGCCTTCAGGTGTGCCAGCAGATCAAATGAGTAGATCTCCGCCTTAGTCAGTTTTGACTGCATGACCAGCGGAATTGCTTCCCTGATTAGCGAATCGGCCATTGACTGGTTTGATTGGGTCAATGCTTTATTCATGTTTTCGAGCTGCGGTATGAGAGCCTCGGTGACAATTGAAGCATTCAGCAGAACATTTTTTCTTTGTGCATCATTTTCCGCGCGCCCTGATCTTTTCTTCTCAGGCTTTTTAGAAATCTCATTTTCAAGGTAAAGCAAGTAGTCCTTTGACTCCTTCAGAGCCTCAGAAGTCTGAAGCTTTGCGGTTTTTAACCCTTCCGGCCCGGTGATGCCACTGCTATCAGAACCCTGCCAGTATTGAATTTTGCTTTGCAAATCACGGATGCTGCCCTGCAGTTTGTCAACCTTCGTTACCTGCGTGGCATCGAAAAGCGTGAGGGTTATGAGTATACCTGCCACGAAGCTTGCAAGGGCTGTCCCCAGCTTGATGAACCACCAGTATATGGAGTAGTAGCTTCCTTCAGACCGGCGACCGGTATTTAGTTCATCTTCATCACATATGTCGCCCACCATTGATGATCCCAGCGTGAAGAAGAAGAGCATCCCTGCTGAGAGCAGTACTGTTGGAATAAGGACCAGATAAGGATATGTAGGGTTGTAGCATACGATCTTTGAAAGCTGTGCAACACACATCAGCACCATGGCAATTATGAGGGTGTTGCGTTTACCCATTCTGGGGCTTATCCAGTTAAGCGGGAAGACGGCCAGCACACCCGTGATAGCCCATACTGTACCGTTGATTCCCAGAAGGCGTGCTCCGGCGATCTTATCTCCCCCGAAGACATAAAAGATAGGGATATATGAACCCAGCAGGTTAACGAAGTTGAACCCCATTGCCAGAGTAAAAATCGTCATTACCAGATAGATAAAGTTCTTATTGGCACCTACTACCTTTATGTCAGTCCAGAAGTGTGTTTTTTCCTGTTTTGCTACCCTGGCGAAACTCGGTTCGCGCAACTTTGCCGTCCACCAGAAAGACAACGGTATAATGACTGCCGCTATCAGCAGTGACACGTATCTCATACCGTCCGCCTCGTTACCTCCCGGACCTCTGAAGGCTTGAGTGTTAGCCAGGGCAAACAGCCATGGCGTACTCATGGCAAACAGGTTGCCTACGAAACTCTTACCACTAAAGAGGCGTGTGCGCTCATGTGGGTCAGTGGTCATCTCCATGCCAAGGGCGCCGTGAGGTATCTCGAACACCGTAGTAGCTGTAAAAAACAGCAGCAGGGCAAAGAGTATATAAATGAGCTGAAACCACTGGAAGCCTGCATCGCTGGGGAAAAGGGCATGTACTGCCTCGCCCTTGGGGATCCACCACATCACCACAAAAAAGACTGCAACGGCAATGCCTCCTATCAGCAAGAACGGTCTCCGGCGCCCCCACCTTGTACGTGTGTTGTCCGACAGATGGCCAACAATCGGGTCAGAAAAGGCATCCCACAGCCTCGGTATAATCATGATTAGCCCCAGCCAGAATGCACTCAATCCCAGACTGATATTTCCCATTAGCCCGACAAGCTGGCCTGCGATATTAAATAGGGCTATCGGTATAATACCTCCTGCTGAATAGGCAGCAAGCTGACCAAAAGAGATGTGATCACTCTGCGGGGAGCTCCCTGTTATTCTCTTGTCATGCTCTTTCATCAATTCACTTACAAATCAGCAGTTAATAATATATTACAATGTCAGCCGGCAATTCACTGACGCCTATATCACCTGCACTGAAATCAGTGCTCTCCCTTCCGTTAACGGTCACACGAACAGGCATAAGGCCTCCGTTGAAATTTTTTATCCTTATACCTCCCAGAGGCAGATCAGTTATGCCCGATACAGAAAATTGGTATTTGTTATCCTCCTTTTTTACCGAATATGATACCTCTCCATAATATGTAGGCAGGTTTTCAACTGACATCCCGTCGGGGGAATCTATCCAGTCCTGGTAAAGTGCCGCAGCCAGCACAAGAGTATGATCATATTCATTCTCATAAATGAACATTGACCTTACGGCATTGATAAAATCGCTTCCGCACCAGGTATGAGGCATGTCACCGATAAAACTCGGATAACGGCTATGCTTCCAGACTACCTCGGCCCAGTGGTTCCATCCCTGCGGCCGCTGATCATTAAGGAAGAAATGAATCAGCTCATGAGCCCTCTCAGGCTGGTCAAGCATGATGAATGAGCCGATCAGGCGATTTTCGTACGGTGTGTAATTCACCCACTCTTTAGTGCCATCTCTCCGGTCACGGAAAAAACTATAATACTTCTCAAATGTATTATATGCCTGAGGCAACGGCAGGTTGTTCAGCTCATTGCACGGTGTCAGCGCTATGGTAGTGGATGTAGGATCAAAATCACCCAGTTCAACGCACCCCGGTATGTAATCGATCTTTCTGACCTTCATTGCAAGATTCAGGGAATTGTAGAGATTTGTCCGGAAAGTATCCCTGATCGCGGCGATTCTGTCATAATTAGCAGTTTCACCCAGTATTGTCTGTATCTCAGCTGCATTCTTCAGTCCTTTCATTGTGAAAAAATTATCCCAGTATGAATGCATCGGTTTTGCGGAATAACCTTCATGGCTGATAGACTCGGGCATCAGTCCGTAATAGGCACGGATGCTGTCATTGCCGTTCCTGAAATGATCTGTTGATCTCTCCGCTACGAGTGATTCGATGTAATCAACCGCCTTAAGCACGTTGTGGTTGCGTTCTCTCAGGAAGAGCGTGTCACCAGTAAAGTTGAAGTACTCACGGATCAGGTAGATCAGTTCACCGTGGCTGTCATTCTCAGGCACCGGGTCAGGACCTCTGGAATCGACCACGCATGGAACCTTACCGTTCGAGTACTGATTTCCGGCATACCAGTCGGCAAAATCACGCACCTCCTGCACAATCCCCGATTTGAGGAGGGCGGATGAAGTCATTGCGCCATCACGAATCCAGCTTCGCTCATATGACTTTGACCCCGGCTGGATGCCTGCATTGTCCCTGTTAATAAGTATATACGCAAGATTTGACCTCCAGGTGTTTATTATTTTGTCAGCCGAAGCGGGCAGGTTGAAACGTATATGGTTTGTTCTTCCGCTCCAGTACTCCGCTCCACTGTAAAACAACTCCGGTATTATTTCAGTAGCATCCGTCGTCGTGAGCGATCCCTTGTCGTGGTAAGGTACTGCAGTGAAGAACACCGTCTGTTCTCCGGCCTCAAGGTGTATTGAATATCTGATGACACCATTTGCCATTCCGGCCAGGTCAACGGTCTCCCTTGCATCAGGCAGCTCTCCTTTGCGGATCATGTCAACGATATTCCCTTCATCAAAGCCTGACGTGCCAAAATAATCATATTTGCGAGTGGAGAGGATCACTTTTCTGTCAACAGCAATCACTCCCTCTTCAACTTCACTGATTGAGTCTATCTTCCCGCTGCCACCGGTAGTATTCAGGAACTGGTAATAGGGATTGACCTGGAAGGGACGTATCAGCAGGTAAAAGTCAAAATCAACCGGCTCACGGGAGAGGTTCTCAAATCCGTATCCAATGGAGAGTATTGAGCTTTCATTCGGTCTGCCCGCAGAGGATACTCCCGCTATAAACCTAATATCATCACACTGCCATGTGACAGAAGGTAAAAATTCAAAATCATCTGCTGGTTGGGGGAAGCCCAGCGCCTGAACCGGGTTGACATTGCTCCAATTATAAAGCGTATCACCATACCTGATCATAGGCTCAATGGAAAAGAGTGATTTGTCAACCTCTACCATTCCATCTTCATTGATCAGCGCCTCTCTGGTGTCATTATTGACCCCGGTAATTGTCCAGT
>CAYQNT010000032.1:21089-24285 GCA_964418865.1 uncultured Rikenella sp. | reverse complement strand
CTGCAGGAGAAGCCAGTGTTGTCTGGCACACTCCGCGTTATGCCCTGCGACAGAGCGATAGCGCTTCGTCTCCATTCCCAGTGTTGCAGGACGCCCGGCAGATCGGTATGAGGGATGAATTCCGCTGCCGAACATCTTATCGTATTTGCGTATAATCTCCCCATAAACACGATCACGAAAAGGAGGATTATGGTCGTGCTCGCCCTGATCACCAAGAGGGAAGAAGAAGAGAGCGTCATGACCACCCTCTGTAAGCTTGTGTTCAATATAATCAAAGCTGTCATAGGGATCAGCAAGATCTCCGGCCATAACCTTAATCCGCTCTGCCGGTTTAGCCCCGGTACCAGCCAGCCCCTTTACCAGGCCACCCACGCTCCTGAGAAAACCGCGGCTCCTGTAGGCAAAAGGCTGATCAACATCTATGGTCACCAGCGGTTTGTACTCATTGCTCCTTATTGTCAGAACAGGGTAAAACTTAACCAATTCGCCGGCAAGATATCTTGACCATACATCAACCACCGGTGTCCGTAGAAATCCACCCCGGTATGCAAGTGATTTTGCCCCTGGAAACCTACCGTGCCCATCAGGGGTAAAAGGCAGATACTCTTCATACCGTGATAACATATAAAAGGCGGCAGAGAAAATATCAAACGGAATGCTGCCCTCATCAGTTGCAAAGATCATGGGCAGACCATCAGTATACGTTACCTCCGGCTCCAGCGGAGTAATAGTCCGACCTGACAGAAGCCCGGAAGGTCTGACTACAAACTGGCCTTTCACCTTCTCATCAGAATAGATGATAGCCGGACTCCCTCCTATCGTCCTCCTGTCTGAGGTAAGCTTGTAACTGATTCCCAGTACAGATGAAAAAATTACCTCGGCTGCATATTCAAGTCGCGGAGTGATATCCGTTGCGTAAATAATTACTCCTTTCATTGCCATATGTGCAAATTTAATAAATCAACGGATAACCATCTCTGTCTTAACAGCCTAATTTATTAACAGATTTTCATGACGCAGTGCTTAATTTTATTACTTTTGTTTTTTGCAAGTTTTTATCTTCGCAATTTAAATCAAAACAGACCATGGGTAAAGGTGACAAGAAAACAAAGAGAGGTAAAATAATCAAAGGTTCCTATGGCGTTAGCCGTAAGAGAAAGGTAAGCAAGAAGGAGAAAGAATCCAAGTCGGCCGTTAAGGCAGCTGAAGAAGTCCTGGCTGCCTCTCAATCGTCACCTGATGTGAAAGCTGCTTCGGCAAAGACCGGCAAACCCAAAACTGCTGTCATAAAGAGTGCCAAACCTGCAGCCCCCAAGGCTGAAAAAGAGATGAAGGTTGTTGCAGAAAAGGCAACTGAGGCCGTTGCAGAGAAAGCAGTAGAGGCCGTTGCGAAGAAAGCAGCAGAGCCTGTTGCAAAAGCAGGAAAACCTGTTGAAGCCGCTGCAAAGAAAGCAGAAAAGCCAGCAGCAGAGAAGCCTGAAGTAAAGAAACCGGCAGCTAAGAAACCGGCAGCCAAAAAGCCGGCAGCCAAGAAACCGGCAGCCAAGAAACCGGCAGCCAAGAAGGAATAATAGCAGATTTCAGCTTTTTACAACCAGATCACTGTAAACAGCCGGGTCAACCGCTGCCTCAATAATAGTGCTGCTCTCTGATCGCAATGCTCTTAAGACAGCGGAGCGCATCTGTTTAACATCCGTAACACGTAATACTTCCACTCCCAGAAAGCTGCGGGCGCCAAACAGCGATCCGTGTGCGACATGAGTGCCGTACGGTTCCACTTTTTTCCATGACTGCTTCAGCTTGATGAGATTAAGTTCTCCGTCAGAAAGAACCACAACTATTACTTTTAGTCCGTATCGGCGGGCGGTGATTATCTCTCCGGCATGCATCAGGAAGCCTCCATCACCCGATATGCAGACCACGGGCGTATCCTTGCATATTAGCGCGGCTCCCAGTGCAGCAGGAAGACCAAAGCCCATTGATGACCAGCCGTTGGTCATGATAAGTCTTTTGGTAGCCGGCGTATCCCACATCTGGCCAAGAAGATGAAGATGTGACCCCACGTCTGCAGTCACTATCGTTTCACTGGGGAGAGACTCTTTAAGTACAGTCAGTGCAGTGACTGGATTGAAATCCCTGGCGGCAGCCTTCAGCTCTTTTATAATGGTTGTTCGTGCCTGCGCAGCCAGGTCAACCATTAGGGAGGAGCTGCCCAGCAGGGAGAGCGCCTTAAACCATCCGGCCGTTGTAGATACTGACTGTATGGCTCCTACCATCTGCAGGTCCGTTACACAGGTATCAAAGTGCACCAGAGGCACTTGCGGCATCCATGACTCATAGTTGTACTCAACAGGGTCATAGCCAAGACCGATGATCAGGTCAGCCTCCTTTATCAGCGCGCTTAGTCTGTCACTGAGAGCATGAAACAGCACTCCTGCATAACAGGGGTGATCTGAAGGTATCACTCCTTTGGCCATGGGCGTTACCACCACCGGGACCCTACAGTTATCCAGAAATTTCATCAGTGCAGGGCCCGCACCTGCACGTGCAGCCGTAAGCCCTACGGCTATGAGCGGCTGGCGTGCTGAAGCAATCAGCACCCTGACTCTCTGCTCAACATCAGACTGCTTCAGCATATCTCCCGCCGCTGTAGCCCCTGACGCTGTGGCATAGCCTGCAGCCCTGGAAGAGCCTCCTTGCGGGGACGAGCCCGCCACCCTCGAAGAACCGGCTCGCATGGACGAGCCCGCCACCCGGGAAGAACTTGCTGCCGGGCTCACCTTGGTGCCTGCAATATCAGCAGGAAGTCCAATATGGACCGGACCGGGATACTCCTGATTGGCAATTTCCAGGCTTCTGCTGACAATTGATTCTGCATCATCAGTGGTCAGTCTGAACGTAGCTTTAGTGACAGGCTTGAACAACCCCTGTTGATCAATGTTCATCTGTGCGGTTCTGCCAAGCCATGCGTCAGGCATCTCCGTGGTCAGCGCCAGTAGCGGCGAACGGTCAAGCAGTGCTCCGCCAACACCAGAGGCCAGATTAACAGCACCGGGTCCGAAAGTAGCATGACAGAGTCCTGTTACACCTGTGAGACGTGCGGTGACATCAGCCATGACGGCTGCTGACGCCTCATGCGAGGTAAGAATAAATTCTATGCCTGATTATTATAAAATGCTGAAGGAGGACATCAGAT
>CAYQNT010000032.1:18788-21079 GCA_964418865.1 uncultured Rikenella sp. | reverse complement strand
TCCTGGAATGCCGAAGAACCTTTTGATCCCATGATCACGGAATCTGCGTGCAAGAAAATCCTCTACCTTCATTCTGTTTAATATGAAATCAACATGTTTTCAAACACAACCTTTACAGGCAGGAAACTCAGCGAAGCTAAACACATTTAAATACAACGAAACAAAAAAACCACGATATTTGCTCGCTTTTTTGTATTGAATGAAAGATCAGCACAACAATACAATCTTCTGGGCAATCATTACCTGCCTTATGTGGTCAACGGCCTATCCTTTCATAAAGATAGGACTTCAATATGCACCGCCTATGCATTTTGCCGGGACAAGGTTTATTCTTTCCGGACTGATGATTCTGCCATTTACAATCAGACCCCGTGCTTATATCAGAATGGTCCTTGATAACAGAAGCCTGATAATATGGACTACTGTACTTCAGACCCTGATCAATTACATACTCTTTTACAACGGTATGCAACGGGTCACGGGCGCACTGGGAGCAGTAATTGTTGGGGCACAGCCTTTTGTTACCGCAATTGTCTCCAGAATCATGATCAGGGAAGAGAGGTTCACACGGGCAAAAGTGGTAACAATACTCTTCGGTTTCTCGGGCATTCTGCTCGTCAGCGCCGGCAGGCAGGGATTTCACTTCGGCTTGCCGGGAGAGGTGGCAGGAATAATAATGATCTTCATTGCCAACATCTCAACCGCAACCAGTAATGTACTTGTATCCAAGAAGGGGAAAAAGATGAATCCGCTGGTACTGAGTTCATTTTCTCTGTTTGTAGGAGGGGTAATAATGTTCCTAATTTCATTCGTTTTTGAGGATGTGCCGCCAAGGCCTGACTTCCCGGTCAAATACTGGATGGTACTTGGATGGCTCGCCTTCATGTCGGCATTCACATTCTCAAAGTGGTATGTGCTGCTAAAGAGACCGGAAGTAAAGGTGTCAGAGCTTAACCTCTGGAAATTTATAATCCCGGTATTCGGAGCTATTCTGAGCTGGCTGCTGGTACCCGGCGAGCGCCCTGACTGGGTCACCATTACGGGCATGGTAGTAATCTCGCTGTCGCTGATATGGTTCTTCGGTGTCACCGGAAAACGCGAACGCAAGGTTGAAGAGATACCCGCCGGTCCAATGGCGAAATAGAAGTCTGAAGTCTGTCGCTTCGCTCTGTCTTGCAGTCATGCAATCTGTCGCCCTCCAGAGAGGGCTCCTTTTTAACCTGACCCCCGGCTGACAATAATCAAATTATCCGGTGCTACCACTCAGGTGGCCACTCTGAGATGTTCTTAAAGAACAACAGATCCTTATAGTGCGGCTTCGTCTTTGCCTCAATGGCAAGCATTTCATCAGCAGTGAGAGGCTTGAACTCTTTGGCTATCCTGATATTTTCCTCCAGCTCGGCTATCTTGTCAAGGCCAACGATTATCGTGCTGACAGGGAGGGTCATTACATAATCCATGGCTTCCTTCATAGTTATTATTCCGCCGTTTGAGAAGATACGGTCACGGGCCGGGATCTTCATCCCTACAATGCCCATACCCTTACTGACCGCATTGGGAAGGAATTTCTCAATAAACGGATCATAATGCTTGTCGGCTGCATTCAGAGCTACAAGAACATTGTCAAATGGAAATCTTTCAAGCAGGGCATTAAGTACATCCGGCCCTTCGTGACCGGAGAACCCGATAAAGCGGATCATCTTTTCATCACGGGCTTTAATCATGGCTTTCAGGACGCCATCGTCGCCTGTGATCTTATCCAGTGTCTCTAACTCTGACAACTTCACATTGTGTATCTGCCAAAGATCAAGATGGTCGGTTTGGAGTTGTCTGAGCGACTTCTCAAGCAGGCGCATTGATCCGTCATAGGTACGGTCATGGGTCTTGGAGGCAAGGAATACCTCCTTACGACGATATTTTAAAATCGGTCCGAAGTTACGTTCGCTGGTACCCATGGCATCAGCACGTGCCACTGTTGGGGTCTGCCGGCCATAGGCAGCGGCTGTGTCTATGTAGTTAATGCCAAGGTCAATTGCCCTATTGATGATCTCCGCAGATATATCCTCTTTCCCCGGTATCTCAATGGAACCCTGCCCTCCAAGGCTGTAAATACCAACCATGTGTCCGGTCTTCCCCAATGGCCGTGTGGGAAGCTTGCCATTTTTCAGGGCAAGGAATGGATGACCTAAAGCATCAGCATATGGTGCCACACCTGCCAGGGCTGTCAGGGCTATGAGCTTCTGCAGAAACTCGCGGCGACTGTTAAGGATTTTTTCTGACATGATATTTTT
>CAYQNT010000032.1:0-18778 GCA_964418865.1 uncultured Rikenella sp. | reverse complement strand
ATTTCCTTGATTTCATCAGGCACCATGTAATCAGACATGATATTTTTATTTAAAGGTAACACCTTCCTGTAAAATAGCATCCTGCCAATATGTAATATTTATCATATCAGATTGATACTCCGGGCAACATAAAAGTTGACACGGCCGTGTTGATCACCCTGACCTTGGTGCCGGAAGGGAAGCTGGTCAGTCAGGTGTATGGTCAGTCAGATATCCGGTCAGTCAGACATCCGGTCAGTCAGATATCCGGTCAGCCCGACATCCGGTCAGCCCGACATCCGGTCAGTCAGATCTTCTTTCCGCTCCTGCCGGTAAAGCTGAATATTATCATTAGGATAAAGGCGAGAAAAGCCGTTGATGCTCCAAAATAAAAAGGTATACTGGAATTGACTTTGTCATAAAGGATGCCGGCAATAAGGCTTGCTGGAAGCAGCGTTATGCCAAGGAGGGCGTTATAGATACCCAACCCTGTACCCTTTTTATTTTTGTCTATTATATCAGAGATGAATGCTTTCTGTATACCATCAGTGGCAGCAGAATAAAGACCGTAAAGTGCGAATAGAGAGACTATTGCACCTACACTTGTTGTAATGCCAAATCCAAGATAGACAATAGTATAAATAATATATCCCACAACAAGTATCCTCTCCTTGCCAATTCTGTCAGCCAGGATACCAACAGGAATTGAGGCGAATACAGATACGGAATTGGTAACGAGATAGACGAGAGGGATCAGTGCCACCTTCACTCCTACATCATTGGCTTTCACCATTAGCAAAGCATCAGTTGAATTACCAAGTGTGAAGATGAAAACAATGCCCAGAAAAAGATAAAATCGTTTCGGGAAATCGCAGAAATGAAATTTCGTGAAGAGCTCTGCCTTTTGCTTTTTAGCTTCTTTAATGCCGAAGATGATCACGAATATGGCCAGTATTGCCGGTATCCCGGCCAGGAGGAATATCAGTCGGTAATTCTCAAGACTCACTGACAAGAGTGCAAAGGCAAGAAGAGGGCCGGCGATGGCGCCGCTGTTGTCCATGGCCTTTTGAAGACCGAAGCTCTTTCCTGTCTCATTATTGCTAACCGAAGCGGCTATCAGGCTATCGCGCGGAGCAGTCCTTATACCCTTGCCAAACCTTTCAATAAACCTGAGTACCAATACATGAACAGGAGAGATGACCAAAGCATAAAAAGGCATCACCAGAGCTGATAGTGCATATCCCACCAGCATGAAGGGTTTGTTCTTTCCTATCTTGTCACTCCAGAAACCTGACAAGGCTTTGATCAGAGAGGCAGTGCTCTCCGCAACCCCCTCAATAAGACCGAGACTTGCTTTGGACGCTCCTATAGACATCAGGAACATGGGCATGACCGAGTAGATCATCTTTACCGAAGTATCGGTAAGAAAACTGGTCAGCCCGGTGAACATTATGTTCCGGTTAAACCCAAAAATCGTGTCTGGTTGCTTTCTGGCAGACATTATCCAATTATATCTGATCCAACATAAAACATCGGTTTGGCCGGATGACTGTCGGAATTATTCTGATCTGGTTCTTATTACAATTTATTTTTCATCAAGCTTCGTACCATTAATCCGGAACAGTTTGAAAAGTTCAACTATCGGTATCGGAGCCATTGTCAGAAGGATAACAATAATCCAGTGTATGCGGTCCATCACTACCAGGTTGAATGCGTCGCGTATCGGGGGAATGAGAATAACAATCAGTCCTGCTGCCGCAGAGATCAGTATGGCCCCTATCAGCGGCTTATTCTTCAGCGGGCTCGTTTTGAATGATGATAATGAGTTTGAATGAAGGTTACGTACATGTACCAGCTGAGAGAACATAAGCGTGGCAAATGCCATTGTGCGGCCAAGCACCTCTCCTCCGTCATGCCGTCCCAGTATATATGCTACCAATGGAATAGCTCCGATCATCAGTCCCTGATACATTATTCTCCATATCATCCCTTTGGTCATAAAACCCTTTTTTGAGTTTCTTGGCTTGCGTTGCATAAGACCATCTTCCGGAGGCTCAACACTCAGGGCCAGGGCAGGCAGGCTGTCAGTAACCAGATTAATCCATAGTATGTGTATCGGCAGAAGTGGCATTCCCATATTGAAAACGGATGTCACCAGTATCAGAAACAGTTCGCCTATGTTGCATGAGAGCAGGTATTGAATGACCTTCAGGATGTTATCATAGATCCTTCGGCCCTCTTCAACTGCAGAGACGATAGTAGCGAAATTGTCATCTGTCAGTATCATATCAGCTGCCCCCTTTGCCACGTCAGTACCTACAATGCCCATGGCCGCACCGATATCAGCCTGCATAAGGGCCGGAGCATCGTTTACGCCGTCACCAGTCATAGCCACCACCTCGCCGTGACTCTGCCATGCTTTTACAATGCGCACCTTATGCTCAGGGGCCACCCTGGCATATACCGTGTAACCCAATACGTTTTTATTGAGCTCCTCATCAGTCAGTTTCTCCAGTTCAGCGCCTGTGATTGCAACATCTCCCTCCTGGTAGATGCCTATTTCCCGCGCAATAGCCAGGGCCGTGCTTTTATGATCACCGGTAATCATAACCGGATGAATACCTGCGCTGCCGCATCTGGCTACTGCATCAATCACTTCTGGTCTGGCAGGATCAATCATACCCAGCAGGCCTGTAAATATCAGCTCCTTTTCGAGCTTACCAATGGTGACATCCTGAGGCACCTCAGCATAATCCTTGTATGCCATCGCCAGTACCCGCAATGCTGAATCAGCCATTGCTTCATTGGCATCCTTTATCTTTCGGATGTCATCTTCAGTGATAGGCCTGACATCTCCTTTGATTATTATCTTGTCACATACATCCAGAATCTCCTCAAGACCTCCCTTTACATTCACACGTGTAACATTCTCTGACATGCTGTTTACGGTGGTCATTCGCTTTCTACCGGAATCAAATGGTATCTCTGCCACTCTCTCGGATGACTTCTCCATATCATTCTTAGACAGGCCGTAAAGCAATCCAAATTCAAGAAGGGCTGTTTCGGTCGGATCGCCGGTGAAAGATATTGTTCCATCCTCGTTCTTTCCCATTGTAGCGTCAGCACAGAGGACCGAAATAGAGAGGAGCTTTTTCTCTTCATCGTTAAGGATACTGCCCGGGGCGCTCCTGTTGATCTGGTCTCTTGTATGATTGACATAGGCCTCTACAACCGTCATCTTGTTCTGTGTCAGGGTGCCGGTCTTGTCAGAGCAGATGACGGTGGCGCTTCCCAGGGTCTCAACGGAAGGAAGGGTACGGATGATTGCATTCCTGACAACCATTCGTTGAACACCTATGGCAAGAACGATGGTTGATACTGCAGGCAGGCCTTCAGGAATGGCAGCAACGGCAAGGGTGACAGCTGTCATGAACATTTTCATGACCGAATTACCATAGAGCACACCCACGAGAAAAATTACCCCGCATATAATCAATGCAACAATTCCCAGCATTTTCCCCAGCTGATTAAGCCGCTGACTCATCGGAGTCTCCGTTTCTTCCGCATGCTGGAGCATACTGGCGATCTTGCCTACTTCCGTCTTCATGCCCGTAGCAACTACGATTCCCCTTCCACGACCATAGGTCACCATACTGCTCGAATAGGCCATGTTGATCCTGTCCCCAAGAGATATATCCTCACCGGTCAGAGGATCTGTCTGTTTATCTACCGGCACCGACTCTCCTGTAAGTGATGCTTCCTGGATCTTCAGGTTTATAGCCTCAATAAGTCTTATATCCGCAGGTATCACGGCGCCAGTCTCCAGTATTACAACATCACCGGGTACCAGATCTTTTGTACTGATTTCTGAAACTATTCCGTTACGCAATACTTTAGCTATGGGCGCCGCCAGGCCCTTAAGCGCTTCCAGTGATGCTTCAGCTCTCTTTTCCTGAATAGCGCCAATAAGTGCATTGACAATAAGGATGCCCATGATCACATACGTATCAAGCAGGCCTTCACCTTCCAGCACACCTACTACTCCGGATATCGTGGCCGCAATAAGCAGAATGATGATCATGAAGCTCTTAAACTGCGCGAAAAACATTGAGAGGAAGCTTTTTTTCCTCTTCTCGTCCAGAACGTTATAACCGTATTCTTCATGTCGCCGGCTGACTTCTTCCCTGGTCAGCCCTTCTGCTATGCTCGTCTTGAGTCCGGAGATAACATCGGATATACTCTGGCTATAATACTTAGTCATAATCTGGTAGATATGTTTGGCTCATCACTTACCTGCACGCTTTAATAATATGCGCAGAATTAGATCGTAAATGTATTTATTAATCTTTTTTCTTCAGGCACCTTCGTGGCTTTTTATTAGCCTGAAATGAGCACTGTTCATGTAGGTTCGGCCTCAATGCCAGTGATCACAGTCTTGTGGCAAGGATCTCTGACAGGATGTCGGCAGAGAGTTCTACAGGATTATTCTTAACATCCGATTGTGATGATATCATATTCAGGTCATCGGTTCCGAGGCCGTAAACGCCCAGTCGTGACAGGTTAAGGATGTCGGTGAGCCCGTACAGGCAACCGATAAAACTGTCGATATAATAATCATCACCCCTCCCCTCACTTTCGGAGAATAATCTACCCAGCACCGCGTATTTCCTTAACGAGGGATGGTCTTTAGAAATATTTCGCAGCTCTCTCACGGTAATCTCATTAGCCGTTGCCATCAGGGTTCCACATACGACTCCGTGAGGAATGTTGAACAGAGCGCCAATAGTCCCTGCCAGTCCGTGCACAGCACCCAGTCCGGCATTCGCGAGACAGATGCCTGATGTAAGAGCCGCAAATGACATATCTGTTCTTGCCTCTATATCATTTCTGTGGGTATATGACCTCACGAGGGATCGACTGACGGCCTTCACTCCCTCCAGTGCAAGTGCATCTGTATATTCGTTGGCTTTTGTTGAGAGATATGCCTCGGTCAGTTGTGTGAAGCAGTCCATGCCGGCAGCAGCAGTGATCTGAGGAGGCGAGCTGAGTGTTAACCCGGGGTCCACAATTGCCACATCAGGGACAAGATTGTCATGACGCAGTGACCTCTTGAATCCGTGACTTCCCACACTTGAGATTACCGCGTTTTTTGTTGCCTCGCTGCCGGTACCAGAGGTGGTCGGGAGAGCAATGAAGGGAACTTTAGTGCCGGGGTGTTCCCTGCTACCCTCGATCTCCAGATAATCACGCACTGACCCGGGTGTAGTGAGCATGGCGGAAATAGCTTTTCCGGCATCCATCACACTACCCCCTCCTATGCTTACCACTGCGTCAATATTCTGACCACGGAACCGTAGCACCGTCTCATCAACAGTTGCAGGAGAAGGCTCTCCGGGCACTGATATGTGATAGACAGTGATCCCATTGTTTTCAAGCTGCTCGAATAGTTTAACCGCATGCTGAGAGTCTGTGAAAGACCTGGCGCCGGTAACAAGAAGCATCTTATTTCCGAGTTCCCTGACAATCAATGCCAGCTCACTGATCTTGCCTTCGCCAAACTTTATTAATGGCAACCGTGCAAAACTGAATGGCTTCACCATTTTGACCGTGCTATTCGTAGGAGAAGTGTAAAACGAAGCAACCTCACCAATTTGACCGGTCTGAAGGTTCAATGACAGTGTAACGGACACCATAACGATCTTCTGCCATAAAATCATTGACCCTCTCCTTAAATATGAGATAGTGCGATGTCTCTTTATGCATCGCAACAGCCTCTTCAGAGTCAAAGACCTCATAGAGCATGAACCTGCACGGGTCATCAGCCTGCTGCAACACGTCAAAGCGAACATTTCCCGGTTCATTTACTGATCCTTTATGGTTGTCCGCTATTGCTTCAATGAAATCCTGCACATTCTCAGGCTTTACCTTAACATAAACGCATGTAACTATCATAATTTAATTTTTATCTGGAAAAATAAATTGTTATTAATTCCCGGTGTAAGTTATGACCCAATTTCAACTGACAACCATTATTGACTTGTAACGGCACAGCAGATTCAGGAGCTCTTCACACTTGCATGGCACTACCAGCAGGTGGTTTCCCAACGGTTTTTCACGCAGAACCTTTATCTGATGATCAGGCAGTTCAATCTCAACCTGAGTGCGGCAGGCATTGGCTTCCCTGGGGTGGCTGACCACTCTCCCCTCAGCTATAAAGGCTCTGTCAAGAGTGTCACTGAGCCTGAATAGGGTCACATCATGGGCATTAACCCTGCCGGCAACAGCTATAGAAGAGTCAGTCTCATAATGTGTTGGCAGCTTTATCTCACTTACGAAGTCAAAGGCTGCAGTACAATGAGAGAGCATTAACGTTGTGGATTTGAGACGTGTTGTGTTGGCCATCCACGGCACTGAACCTGCAACAGCCCTGATAAGCATCATCCCGGCCAAGGAGGCAAGATCACCCTCACAGGCTGCCGGAATATGTTCAGTATTCAGTTGTGCCAGGGCCAGGCAGGCCGTAACCTTCCGCTGTTGTACAAGACTAAAGCATTCAACAGCTAATGCATTCAGCTCTCTCTCCTTTATTACCCCACGCAAGAGGGTCAGTACCTGTGCAGCTTCCGTTAGTCCGGAGGCGTTATTATGTGTGAACCTTGCCGTCAGGACGCTGTCCGGCTCTTGTCCGGTATAATCAGGAAGAGTATTCCATGGTATCTCAATCAGGTTTATTCCGAACTTATGGCTCAATATAGCTGCAGAGACGTCAGATGCCACCAGCCATTCGGAAACGGCTCCTATCAGTCCTGCCCGTGACTCTCTCAGACCGGTCCATGCACATGCCACCCTCCTCCAGCGGTCTAGAAGTCCTGACTCCGCTGCCTCTTCAGCATCCGACAAGATGGCTATCCTGTTGTTATTGACCATCCACGCCATAACCTCTGTAGCTGCAGCATAGGCATTGTTGCCCCTGATGCTGAGCAGGAGTACCGGGCGCTCAGGCTCCGACAACTCAATAGCTCTTCTCTCAGAGCCTCCGCTCATAAAAAGGATTATGTCGGGATGTGATTCTGTCATCACAAAATTGCCCGCCGGAAGCAACCGATGCATAATCAGCTCTGCCTGAGCGCCAGTATCCGCTGCGGCCCCCCTGTGAGCTGTCCAAGATATCCTGACCATTAATTGATTAAGATCCGCATGACTCTTTCTTTGTGGCATAGTATATCCCATTTTACGTTCAAAAATACTTTAAATTATTGTTTTCCGTGTTAATGCTAACGGTTCAGCAAACCACATGCAGGAAGTAATGTAATTAGCATATAACACCTTAATTCGAGTCAGGGGATAGGTTTTCTATTCATATTTTTTATATTTACGGCCTGTAAGTAGATTAATTACAATTAATAACCCGAAAAAACGAGATGAAGATGAGACTAAACAGAATGATCGCAGGGCTGGTAGTTGTTAATATATTTTTAGGCGTAAGCCTCAACGCCCAGGACCGTAGTGAAGTGATAACAGTATACAATGAGGGGGCTAAGGCTATCCAGACCGACGTGCCGGCTGCAATAAAAGCATTTGAGAATGTAATAGTTCTTTCCGACAAGGTGGGGGAAACAGCTGATGACCTGAAACAGAAGGCTGTGCAGGTTCTGCCCGGGCTGTACTACAAACTAGCTGCCACAGCATATAATGAGAAGAAGCCAGCGGTAGAAATTATTGAGGCTGCAAAGATTGCTGATGCTATGGCCGATAAGTACGGGAGTAAAACATACAAGGAGAACTCAGGCAAGATACTGGTAAACGGGTATTACAAAATGGCTACTGATTTCTTTTCTGCCAGTGACTTTGACAATGCTATGCTTGCATTTGACAGCGTGCTTGCTCTGAATCCTGATCATATTGCCTCAATCTACAATAAGGCATTGATCTACCGGAACCGTGATGATGCTGACGCCTTCGAATCAACAATAGACCTCTTCGTCAGTAAGCTGGATGCTGAGAAGGACGCAGACAAAGCGGCACAGGCAAAAGGCATGGCACTTGAGTATTTTCGCGCGGCTGCATCTAAAGCCAACCAGGAAAACCAGCTTGACCAGGCACTGGGCTTGCTTAACAGGGCAGCAATATATGGCGACGATAAGACTCTCTTTTACTTCTTTGCCGATGTGTACAACAAGCAGAAAAAATTTACCGAGGGAGCTGAATATGCACAGAAAGGCCTTGACCTCGAGACTGGTGATGCTGAAGCCAAAGCTATGTTCTACTATCAGCTGGCCGTAGCACAGGCAGGCAAAGGCAACACCGCCGCAGCCTGCGAATCATTCAAAAATGCGCTGTACGGCCCCTTTGCCGAGGCAGCCAAGGCACAGCGGACTAACATGAAATGTGATTAATCCGAATTAACGGAAGTAAGCCGGCGAACCTGTGGCACAAAACAAAACCACCTGCACAAATAAATGCGCAGGTGGTTTTTTTTAATATCTAGCCTTATCTCAGGCTATTAACTATCTATGATTCAGTGCAAGTATGTTTTATTTCAATTTTCTGGCAGCCATCAGAGACTGGTAACGTTCTTTAGCTTCCTCAATATTTGCATCCTGTGCAATATAAATCCTGGTCTTATGATTGATTATTACTTCTTTCAATTTGGACAGGTCTGGTGACTTAAAAACAACCGGTTTCTTTTCTATCATAACTTTTTTTTATTCAACAGAAGATATCTGCTGTCAGAATTTAACAATTAAAACACATAAGACAATTTATGCCAGTCTTACGTTTACTGCATTCAGGCCTTTCTTACCCTGCTCAAGATCAAATGTCACAGCATCATTTTCCTTAATATTTTCCTTTAGTCCGGATGAGTGTACAAAATACTCCTTTGATGAATCGTCTTCTTTAATGAATCCAAATCCTTTAAACTCATTGTAAAACTTAACTGTTCCTTTACTCATTACTTAATTAATTAGTGAGGTGCAAAAGTACGATTAAAATACCATAATAATACATTTATTTTCAATTAATTAAATATTGCCACAAACGACCCGGCAAATTACCCCTGAAGTCGCTGTTTTTCAGGAAATGCCGACACAAATATCCTAAAGGCTTTTCCGTGGAATATCCTGCTAACCTACCTTCAATAAACAGGTAAACGAATTAGCTGTAATTATAAAATAGTTGAACCACAAATGCAACTTTTACCATAATTCAGAGTCTAACTTTTAACAAAGTCATTTGTTAAAATAAGGACATATGAAAATGAATAAAATACTATTATTCATATTGCTGTCACTATTCAGTTGCAGCAAAGATGACAGCCAATCACCAATTGACCCTGATGCATCCATGTATTTTCCATCTAATTCGGGTGCAGACTGGGAAACAACACCTCCATCGAAAATGGGTTGGAATCAAAGTGCAATTCAACCGCTAAAAGACTTTTTGATTGAGAAAAACACAAAATCATTTATGATTCTTGTAAACGGGAGAATAGTGATGGAGGAATACTTCAACGGACATTCCGCTTCTGCCACCTGGGAATGGAACAGTGCCGGTAAAACACTTGTAGGTGCAGTAACAGGTATTGCACAACAAGAGGGATTACTCAATATCAATAATAAAGTGTCAAAGTATTCAGGTACGGAATGGACAAATATGCCATTGGAAAAAGAAAACTTAATAACGGTAAGGCATTTGTTAACAATGACTTCAGGCATTGATGACACAAAACAATTAGTAACAAGGCAAAACTTAACCTATATAGCCGATGCAGGCACAAGATGGGCTTACGGAAATGTTTTTCAAAAATTGATAACAGTAGTTTCCGATGCCACCGACAAAGAATTTGATACTTATTTCAACGAGAAACTGAAAAATAAAATCGGAATGGATGGATTTTGGAATGCCGGACCAATTTTTACCATATATCGCAGCACAACTAGAAGTATGGCAAGGTTTGGACTGTTAGCCTTAAATAAGGGAAAATGGAAAAACGAACAGGTAATCAATGATTCTTTTGTAACTGAAAGCATTAACACATCACAAAACATTAACCCTTCATACGGCTATTTCTGGTGGTTAAACGGCAAAGCAAAATTTATGCTTCCGGGAGGGCAGACTCTCTATAATGGTCCTTTGGTACCGAATGCTCCTATAGATATGTATGCCGCAATGGGAGCACTGGACCAAAGAATTTATGTAATCCCGGGTAAAAAAATGGTTGTCATAAGAATGGGAGATGCATCTGACCCAGCCAATCCCAACTTTGCGGTCTCAGGATTCGACAATGATCTGTGGGGGAAAATAAGCGCTGTAATCAATAAATAGATAGTAACACTGACAAGTCGGTATATCCGATTATCTTCTGCACCGCGACGCGGTACCGGCATATCCATAATCAATACTGAATAAATGCAGCGCTAAATAAATAAAATGCAGCATCCTGAATCATGAAAAAACCGTAACTTTTCACTGTAAATCGTTTCTATGAAAACAAATTTCATTATACATCAGGGAGAAATATCCTTCATGGATAACCTCATCAGTATCAATGACAAAAATTCCAAGTGGAGTAAACCACTTTTACTATTCAGTGGATTATGTGCAGTATTATACGGCATCTTAATTATCATAAAATACTTTAAGACAAATGATCCTTTTGACCTTTGGCCGGGAATCATATTAGTCACATTAGGAATCCCTTCACTCATCCTTAATCAGATCAGGATAACCTTTGTAAATCAGATCCAATATCGTGATATTAAAAAGGTTATAATAAAATATACATTCTTAAACCAATATATTGCTGTCTTTGCACTCTCAAATTCCAAAAAACGTAGAGTTATTCTGGATCAAAATGATGAAGGCAGATTTGAAAAATTCTCGTTAAAGGACTTCATTAATGCTTTGAATGCAAACGATGTAATTGCAGAGATAAAATAACAATACCAGTATAACCTCACCCCTGCTTATAAAACTTGAACCGCGACACTCGAGCGATAATTCCCAAACCTATGAATAAGACTCTAAGGAGAAAAGACAGACAATTGAATGATAATGAAGCTATTGGCATTCTACAAAAAGGAGAATACGGAGTTCTTTCAATGTGTACAACAGATAATGAGGGATATGGTATTCCATTAAACTATGCTTTAGATAATAACAAGATATATTTTCATTGTGCCATTGAAGGTTCAAAGTTGGATTATTTGAGGACTAACAATAAGGTTTCCTTCTGCGTAGTAGGGAATACTAGGGTTATGCCCTCAGAGTTTGGGACGCTTTATGAAAGTGTCGTGGTCTCCGGAGTTACAACTGAAGTTGAAGGAGAAGAGAAGCGTGAAGGGCTGATGCGTATAATTGAGAAGTATTCCGGGAATTTCATTCAGCAGGGGAAAGTTTATATTGATGAATCCTTTGATGAGGTTAAGGTTATTAAGCTGTCAATAGAATCCATTACAGGAAAAGCAAGAAAACAATAAGATAAGCTCGAAAGCTGTAGGGAAAGCGCAAATCACCAATGGCTGGAATAGGGGATTGTACTGAAAGATTATGTTGAATAACTCCTAAGGGGATGTCTGTTTTCATTTACCATGTTCAATACTTTAATAACTTTATCACGGTGAATTACTAATATACCGGGCCTTATGAAACATTCTTCCTATTTCAGTCTTTCTATGAGACTATTCATTATTCTGCTGTTAATTAGCTCATGCACACAGGAAAATAATCCTGCCAAAGAATCAGAACGCTGGAAAAAACAGGCTGCAGAAGTAACAATAATTCGTGATAATTATGGCGTACCGCATATTTACGGCAAGACAGATGCCCAGGTGGTTTTCGGTTTAATGTATGCACAGTGCGAAGATGATTTTAACAGGGTTGAAACAAATTACATCAACTCTTTGGGGCGGATGGCAGAGGTAAAAGGCGAATCAATGCTTTATACTGACCTGAGGATGAAGTTATTTATCGACGCTGATGAAGTTAGAAAGGAGTATGAAGATTCTCCTCTATGGATGAAAAAACTAATGAATGCATTTGCCGACGGTGTTAACTATTATCTGTACAAACACCCTGAAGTGAAGCCAAAGCTGCTGACCCGTTTTGAGCCCTGGATGGCATTAACATTCAGTGAGGGAAGTATTGGCGGTGATATTGAAACCATTTCGGTCAACTCATTAAAAATGTTTTACGGAGACAAAATGATGGCAGAGGGCGAAAAAGAAATATCATCCAATGAACCAGATCCAAGGGGTTCCAACGGGTTTGCCCTCTCGCCCTCAATAAGTGCTTCGGGGAATGCCCTTTTACTTATTAATCCCCATACTTCATTGTTTTTCAGATCTGAAGTGCATATGGTCAGCAATCAGGGATTAAATGCTTATGGTGCAGTTACCTGGGGACAATTTTTTATTTATCAGGGATTTAATGAACATTGCGGGTGGATGCATACATCAAGTGCCGCTGATGTTATTGATTATTATCTGGAAACTGTAGAAGAGAAAGGGGGTAAGTATTACTATAAATACGGTAATGAATTGAAGCCCTTTACAGAAAAAAAGATTAACCTGAAATACAGTGAAAACGGCAATATCTTAAGTAAGGAGATTACTGTCTATTACAGTCATCATGGTCCTGTTATCAAAGCTGAAGATGGCAAATGGGTTGCCGTAAAATTAATGGTTGAGCATGAAAAGGCACTTAATCAATCCTATATGCGTACAAAGGCCAGGAGCTATGAAGAATTTAATAAAATCATGGAGCTAAGGACAAACTCTTCCAATAACACTGTCTATGCTGATAATGAGGGAAACATAGCATACTATCACGGGAATTTCATGCCCGTCAGAGATCAGACATTTGATTGGTCGAAGCCTGTTGACGGCTCCAACCCCGATACAGAATGGAAGGGATTGCACCCCCTTGATGAAATGATTATAATTAAGAATCCTGCAAACGGTTGGATCCAGAATTGTAACTCCACACCTTTCACTGCCTGTGGGGATAACAGTCCGAAGAAAGCAGACTACCCTTCATACATGTCTCCCGATGCTGAGAATCCGCGAGGCTTACACGCTGTCAGAGTGTTACAGAACAAAACAGATTTTACAATTGATAAATTGATCTCCGCAGCTTATGATTCATATCTGATAGCGTTTGAAGATATAATACCACCGCTTGTAAAAGCTTATAGAGACATTTCATTAACTAATAAAGCTGTCAGTAAGGAGCTGGCTGAACCTATTGAAATGCTTGCTGGTTGGGACTTGCGCTATTCCTTAACCTCTGTTCCCACATCACTGGCAATTTATTATGGACGTGAACTGATGAGTAATGCCCGTCAGACTGTAATAGCTGCTGTTGATTCATCTGACATGGTAAAAGTTGAGAGAGAGCAACTTAATGCTTTAGTCAGGGCTGTCAAAACACTTGAAACTGATTTCGGCTCCTGGAAGACTCCCTGGGGGGAGATAAACAGATATCAGCGTCTCACCGGAGACATTGTTCAGCCGTTTAGTGATGATCAACCCAGCCTGCCTGTCCCTTTTGCTTCCTCCAGATGGGGATCGCTGGCCTCTTTCGACAGCCGCACATATACGGGAACAAAAAAAATGTACGGTACCCACGGCAACAGTTTCGTCGCTGCAGTTGAATTTGGTAAAAAAATTAAGGCTAAAAGCATTCTGGCAGGCGGGATAAGCGGAAATCCAGATTCTGACCATTTTGATGATCAGGCGCTTATGTACACACAGGGCTTGTTTAAAGATGTACTGTTTTATAAAGAGGATGTGATAAAATATACTGAGAGAAGTTATCACCCGGGAGAATAAACAGTGATTTGTAAACCTCTTTTAAAAGGTCAGAACCGGTGCGGGCGTTAATAAGTGATCTGCCAGCCGGTGGGTCATTTTAGCGACCAGCCAGACTGCGTAATGGCTTTATGTCCTGATACGGTGAGCAACTTCATAGAGAATTACCTGTTGTGAATTAAAACTATTGTTGAGCCAAATAGAGAAATTGACGAAAACTGGTTACAACATTGTATAAGCGGCAATAAAACCGTCACTTATACTTACCGAAGGCAGCAATTTTATGACTGCAACAAATATATAAAAAGCTCGTCTTTACATTAAATATGAAATCACCATGAAAAAAACGCTAATCCTTTTAGTTGTTATTAGTACACTTTATTCGTGCAAAAATGGAAAAATAGCAAATAATCAGATCCCTGCTCGCGAAGGGGGAAAAAGCAACATAACACAAATTCAGGTTCTAACACTTGGCACTTTTCATTTTGCATTTCCAAACCTAGATGTTGCTAAAATAGAAGATGACGATCAAATTGATGTTTTGGATTCTAAATATCAAAAGGAGATAGCGTTAATTGTAGATAAACTTGTCAAATTTAAGCCTACTAAAATTGTGATCGAAAGACAACCAAGTCTTCAAAATGAATATGATTCTCTATATCAATCATACTTGAACGACAAACATAAGCTAACAAGAGCTGAGGATCAACAAATTGGCTTTAGAGTAGCCAAGCGCCTGGGTCTAAATCGCATATACTGCACGGATGCCTGGGGTGATGATTTTGAAGATGTTAAAGATTTTATCGACGGACCAGATTCTATTGCCATAAAAAAGTTTATGGATTTCTTTTATAACAACCCTGACAGTCTTTTAGCTTCTTACAGAAATGAAAAGCGAATATTTAAAACGAAAGGAATCTTAGCTGAGCTTAAACATCTCAATACCGACAGTGAAATAAGCAAAAGTCTGGGAGATTATCTTATAGGTATATTTAAATATGAAACTCCGGAAAACAAACAATTTGGAGCAGATTTCACTACAGGTTGGTGGTTTAACAGAAATTTGCGGATTTTCAGAAATATCCAACGTATTAATGCAAAACCTGGAGATAGAATTTTGGTAATATATGGGGTTGGACATATGAACTTACTCAATATTTTCTTTGAAGCTTCTCCTGAGTACCAATTACTACATGTAAATGATTATTTAAATTAAAACGGGGGCACATCACCACCGCCATGCCATTTACAGTTTACCGCTGGCATAGTTCAAAAAATGTTTTCTTACCAGAAAAAGGAATGATAGACTTTCCAAGATGAGATAAATTTGGTTTTATCTAAAAATAAGCGAAATAAAGCCAGTCGCTGACACCGTACCTGCACAAGAGCATTCCATCATACGTTATAAACCATAAGTAGTCGACCCTTAACAGGTCGGTATATTCAATTTGGGCAACCCTCCCGCTACTTTTGAAGTGTGCCTATTCAGGCAGATGCAGCGAGACAAGGGGGCTGCCTTTTCTATTTATACAATGTCTAAATAAGACTGAACCTCATGATCTCTGCATGAGTTACCTATGTATTCACTCATGTATTCAGTAAAAAAAGGCAGCTATGTTTATCTTCATAACTGCCTCATTTTCAAGTAGCGAGACGGACGCTACTCAGGCTAATATTTAACGTTACGGGAAAATTACGCTGCCTTACGTTCTGTCAATATCTCACTGATATTTAAGCCATAAATAATTTACACCTTTGTAACTAAGAGTAAAGAAATATACTAAAAATGTTTCCAATGTGTTTCCAATGCTGTATATTTGTATTGGAAACAACGTAATAACTGCCACCATGCCATCAATCAAATTACTCCTTCAGACACCGTACGAAAAGAACAGGAACGGAGAAAAAAGGCCCTCAACGAGAGAAACCCGGCTGTATGCTTATGTCATCATTGACCGTGACCATGTGATTAAGTGTAAGACTGAATACAATATAAAGCCTACTGAGTGGGATTTCGACGCCCAGGGACTGAAGGGGGCAGGCTCCATTGAGTTTAATAGAGGGCTGGCAGAGCTTAAGAGCGATCTATTGAGCCAATATAAGAAGATATTAGCCGAGCGCCCCGATATTACATTTAAGGAGCTTGCAATGATGCTGAAGGATTACAGTAAGCAAAAGAATAAGCCGGTATTTAGTGAACTGAGTTTCTTTGAGGTTATGGACGCATACATTAAAGAGCTGGACGGCTCAGTAACCCACCGGACCATTCAGAAATTTCACACCCTTAAAAGGAGCTTGCAAGAGTTTACTGATAGCAATTCCAAATATAGGCCCCTTACGTTCTCACAGATCAATAGTAAGTTTTACCGGGCCTATATTGCTCACCTGAGGAGCCAGAACCCCAGGGGACGGCAAAAGAGGCGCCCTGAGGGCCAGCAGACGGGTCTATTGATAGACACACAGCGGAAATACATTGAGAACCTTAAAGCCTTTTGCAAGTGGGCTGAAAAGGAAGGTTACAATAAATACAGCGCTTATAAAGATTTCAACGTGGTAAGCAGCGCCGATAAAAAGAAAATAGCTGATCAAAAAAACATTATTACCCTGACCCTTGCGGAGCTTACACAGTTTTATCATCATGACTTCAGCAAGCGCCCTGCATTGGACCGGGTAAGGGATATTTTTTGTTTTGGCTGCTTCACGGGTCAGAGGTGGAGTGATATTGCTCAGTTTGATAAAAGCCAGCTAAAAGGAAACGTTTGGCGCTTTACAGCCCAAAAAACTGAAAAGGTGCAGGAAGTGGATCTGACCGGGTTTGCCGGTCCGGCCCTGGATATTCTCAAAAAGTATGATTACAGTCTTCCGGTTATCTCATTGCAAAAGTTTAATGAACAGCTGAAGGATGCAGGGAAAGAGGCCGGTATTGATACCCCCGTCGAGCTGATCCGGTTTGTGGGAGTGCAGCGGATTGTCACACATGAGCCGAAGTATTATTTTATGGCATCACACATGGCCCGCCGGAGTTGTGTAAGCATACTATTGAATAACTTCAATATTGCGCCCTCATTGGTCATGCAGATCACGTCCCACGCCGATTTAAAGACCCTGCAAAAGTATATCAATACTGACCGGGAAGCCCGCAGGGATGCAATAAGCAAAACTAAGTCAGTGAATGAAATAATGAGGGTTGTAAAGAAAAAAGCAGTATGACAGCAAAGGAAGCATTAAAGGAATTAGAACAGACAGACGGCTTTTTGCTGACTGCTGAAGATAGGGTATTTGCTCAGGGAATTTCAGATGAATTTGCTATCCCATTTGAAGAGGTATGTATTGAAATGGGAATGATTCACGGCGCAATTCAGGGAGATATTGAGCAGTACAACAATTTAAGACAGTGGAATATTACAGAACATCAGAGATTAAAAGATAGCTTGCAGGGCATGGATTACAGGCTCTTTGAAAAGGCAATAAATAAGGTTTCTGCTTCATGTGATAAGAGTATCCAATCAGAAAATAACCCATTTTCACAGTCTCGTCTCAATAGGATCCTCCGGATGGAACCGCTCTCTGCTTTCCTTCCTGCGGCCTCAGTATGGAATAGGCGGATAATTATAGGCCATTTTTTAGTGTACTTCAAAGTTGATCCGACAATTCCGACAGAGGAGGCATGGAACAATAAACCCACAACAGAAGCCCAGGACTATAAACACTTTTTGGCTGACACTGTAAAGACCCGATTAAAGCAACTTCAAAAATAATTCCGGTCTATTTCCTCATAACTTACTGATACTCTTAGGGGGCAAAAACTAATATTTATTAGTTTATTTTGCCCTCTTTTATTCTGTATGTCAATACTTTACCTTTACAGAAAAATTAAAAGGTATGGAATTTGACAACTTAATACAAAAAGATGACCGCACCTGGTTTCTTGTTCGCTCTATTGACCTCCAAAAGTTTGCAGAGACAATAATTGCGGGAGTAAACCGAGAGCCTTCAAATGAGCCTGAGAAGCCGATACCGCAGGCTGAAGCATTGGAATTTTTAGGCAAGTCCCGGCAAACCTTTTACACATATAGGCGCAAAGGTCTGGTAAATGCGCACACAATCGGGGGGCGCTGCTTTTACTTTAAAAGTGAGCTGATTAACGCACTGAAAAAAAAGTGATGTACGATAAGCCCACCACCCGCCGCAAAAGCCCGGAAATTCTGGAATTGGAACGCATGGCAAATGCGGATTTAATACACCGGTTCCGTGATGAAGATCCCCGGTTCACCTCCGGCAAGCGGTTCAGTGATAATACAAATCCCGGCCTGATATCCTGCATTTTGGCCTATCTGTTTTTAATGGGAGGCAGGGGAGAGAGATCAAAGAACTTTGTTGGTATTGAGGCTAAATTTCATGGTTACAGCCTGACGATACGTGTTGATGCAGGTCCGGGGAAAGCGGAGTTTACCGAGACGAGGGAGACAGTGGAGCTGACCGTTCACACTTTTGCTCAGGCAAAAAACTTCTTAGATCAAATGTGATGTACGAACTTCCCCCGTTACCCGTCCGCAAGAAGCCGAAGGCACCGTATAAGAAGAGCCAAGCCGTTAAGGAATTGGAAGCCCTGTATATGGAAGATCACCGCCAGCGGTACCCGTCAATGCCGGAATATGCCCGTACCTGTACAAAGTATGAAGACCGGACAGCGAACGGAATCACCCGCTGTGTTATTGATTGGATCAGACTGAACGGAGGGCAAGCGGAGCGGATTAACTGCACTGGCAGATATGTAGACCGGACCGAGGTTGTGGAGAACGTCCTTGGTGACAAGCGGCGGATAGGATCAGCCAAGTGGATTCCGACAAGCGGGCAACGTGGAACCAGTGATATATCGGGCGTGATTCGGGGCCGGGCCGTCAAGATTGAAATTAAGGCTGGGAAGGATCGCCAGTCCGAGGATCAGAAAAGGTATCAGGAGGCGATTGAAAAGGCCGGAGGTACTT
>CAYQNT010000031.1:0-24546 GCA_964418865.1 uncultured Rikenella sp. | reverse complement strand
TTTGACCCCGCTGTGTCCCCAACCCTCATCCATCATGAAACCAGGGATGACACCGGTGATGCTGCCGCCGCCAGCTATGAGAGAGCCTGCGAAAATGCCCATGAGCCCTATTCCCCCCCCACCATAAATGGCATGTACTCCCTCACGGGCGAAGGCGGTGCCGAGATCCCCGGCGGCCTTCATATATGCGCTGTCAATGAGGCTGCTTGAAGCCGCAAACACACAAACATTCATTCAATTATCAGAATAGAGGGATTAGCTTTGCTTCAAAAGCAGACCTGGCAGCAGCACCAACCTGCTTGTCAACAACCTCGCCATTTTTGAAGTAAAGTACTGTGGGTATGTTCCTTATCATGAACCGGCGAGCCACATCCGGGGAGCTGTCAACATCACACTTAACGACAAGGGCTTTGTCCTTATAAGCTTCTGCTATCTGTTCTATATATGGAGCTATCATCCTGCATGGCCCGCACCACTCAGCCCAGAAATCTACAATTACAGGTTTGTCTGACTTCAGAACAATCTCATCAAAATTAGTGTCGTTAACTTGTTGTGTCATAGTATTATAGGTTTTTTAGAATTTTTACAGTTCCTGGGCCAAAGATATCTAATTTACTTTAAAATCAAGTTCAGAATTATCTTCAAGCCATCCGATCAGCTCATCGGTGATACCTGCCTTTATGCTCCGTGAGAAGAGAGGGATGGTAATCTTGCTATCATGATCAATAAGAAGAAATTTCAGCGATTTGTTACCGGGGTTTTCGGAGATAATTGACTTCAGGTTATTAATGAACTCCGGATTAATCAGTTCCGTCTTGAGTTTTATTGTTATAGATTTTATCAGGTCATCTCTTACAGCAGAGAGAAGGTGTATCTCTTTTATTTTGAACTCAAGTTCATCAGGATTGAAATGTCTTCCCTGGATCTTGCCTTTTACCAGCAACTGGTAGTCTGTTCTGAAGAAGTTACTGTATGTTACGAATTCCTTGTCAAAGAGCAGGAAGGAGAATGAGTCGGTAAAATCTTGCAGGGTGAATCCACCAAAGGGTTTGCCATTTTTGGTTAAGGCGTTTCTTGTATCAGTGACGATACCTGCCACGTATACTTCGCGGTTGGCGAACTCGCTCAGGTTCTGGAGGTCAGCCAGTGTGGCGTTGCAGAAGGTACTCATCTCCAGCTTGTAGTCGTCAAGCGGATGAGAAGAGAGGTAGATGCCAATCACCTGTTTCTCCTTACTCAGCTTCTCTAGTTTTGACCAGTCAGCGCAAGGTGCAGGCTCAGGGCGTACCATCTCGAATCCGGCAACATCGCCGAAGAGCGACTGCTGGTTGCTGTTGCGCATGTTCTTCACGCTGGTACCGTATCGTATCAGACTCTCAAGGAAGCTTGATCCCTTGCTGTCAGCAGAGAAGTATTGTGCCCGTGTGATTCCCGGCATTCCGTCCAGGGCGCCGGAGACAACCATCGCCTCCAGCATCTTCTTGTTGATGGTGTTGAGGTTTACCCTCTCGGCCAGGTCAAAGACGTCTTTGTAGGGGCCGTTATTTTCACGTTCCTCTATCAGGTGGAGCACGGCGTTTTCGCCTACCCCCTTTATGGCACCAAGACCGAACCTGACGTTCCCGGAGCGGTTTACAGTGAAGTGAAGGATGCTCTCATTAACATCAGGTCCAAGCACCTCTATACCCATGCGTTTTGTCTCCTCCATCATAATAGTGATCTTTTTGATGTCGTTGATATTGCGACTGAGTACTGCAGCCATGAACTCGGCGGGGTAATGTGCCTTGAGATAGCCTGTCTGATAGGCTATAAGGGCGTAACAGGTTGAGTGTGATTTGTTGAATGCGTATTCGGCGAAAGACTCCCAGTCAGACCATATCTTGCTGATGGTGTTCTGGTCATAACCGTTCCTGCGGCAACCCTCTATGAACTCCTCCTTCAGCTTGTCCATGATGTTGCGTTTCTTCTTGCCCATGGCCTTACGGAGAGAGTCGGCCTGCCCCTTACTGAATCCTCCCAGCTCCTGCGAGAGCAGCATCACCTGCTCCTGGTAGACGGTTATGCCGTAAGTCTCCTTGAGAAACTCCTCCATGGCCGGCACCTCATAGACGATCTTATCCTTCCCGTGTTTACGCCTGATGTACTGTGGTATGTAGTCCATAGGGCCGGGCCGGAAGAGAGCGTTCATGGCAATGAGATCGCCGAAGTGGTTTGGCTTCAGCTCCCTGAGGTAGCGTTTCATACCTACAGATTCAAACTGGAACACACCTGTGGTCTCGCCGTTGCTGAAGAGATCATATGTGAGTTTGTCGTCAAGTGGCAGGCTCTGCAGGTCAATGGTTACTCCCTTTGACTTCCTGATATTCTCTACGGCATCCTTCATTATAGAGAGTGTCTTCAGTCCCAGAAAATCCATCTTCAGCAGTCCTACTGACTCCACGTGGTTGCCTTCATACTGGGTAACATAGAGGTCAGTATCCTTTGCGGTGCATATGGGTATGTTTTCGCACAGGTTGTCCTTGCTAATGATAATGCCACAGGCATGCACTCCCGAATGCCTGATACTGCCTTCGAGCACTTCTGCATATTTGAGTGTCTGTGCCACAAGCGGCTCCTTTGATTCTCTCTCTTTCAGCAGCTCGGGAACATCCTCGTATGCTGAGGCAAGTGTTGTGCCGGGCTTGTCGGGCACCATCTTTGTCAGTCTGATGGCTTCCGACAGAGGCAATTTCTGCACCCTTGCCACATCTCTGATAGCCATTTTAGCGGCCATGGTACCGAAGGTGATGATATGCGCAACTCTGTCATGCCCATATTTGTCAACGACGTATTTCAGCACCTTCTCGCGTCCGTCCTCATCAAAGTCTATGTCTATGTCAGGCATAGAGATACGGTCAGGATTGAGGAACCTCTCAAACAGCAGGTTGTATTTTATCGGGTCTATATCGGTGATTCTCAGAGAGTATGCTACTGTGCTTCCGGCGGCGGATCCTCTTCCCGGGCCTACCCAGACACCCATCTCGCGGGCTGCCCTGAGGAAGTCCTGTACTATGAGGAAGTATCCAGGGAAGCCCATATTCTTTATCACGGAGAGCTCGAAGTCAATCCTGGCCTGCAGCTCTGGGGTGAGTGTACCCCATCGTTCCTCCGCCCCCTTCAAGGTCAGATGGCGCAGGTATTCATCCTTGTCGCTGAATTCCGCGGGGATGGCGAACTCCGGCATGATAGGGTCACTGGTGAGCGTGTAATATTCAATCTTGTCAGCTAGCCCGGCGGTGTTTGTGACGGCTTCGGGCATGTCTGAAAAGATGCTGAGCATCTCTTCCTCGCTCTTGAAATACTCCTGTTTGGTGTAACGCAGTCTCTTGGGATCATCAATGTCCTTGCCGGTGTTGAGGCAGATCAGCAGGTCATGAGCTTCAGCCTCATCCTTCATGATGAAGTGGACATCGTTTGTTGCGATGATCTTAATATTATGTTTTGCTGCCAGCTCGCGGTATGCTGCTATCACCCGTTGCTGCAGCGGGAAGACTTTAGTGTCGGATGTAGGGTTACTGGTCTCATGCCTCTGCACCTCCAGGTAGTAATCGTCTCCGAAGATCTCTTTATAAGAGAGAATGGCTTCCTCAGCACCTTTGATATTTCCGGACAGTATCTCCTGTGCTGCTTCTCCTGCAATACAGGCTGATGAGGCTATCAGCCCTTCGTGATGTTCACGTAACAGCTGTTTGTCAATGCGGGGCTTATAATAAAAACCCCTTATCCATGCCTGGGAGACAAGCTTCATCAGGTTACGATATCCTGTGAGGTTCTTTGCCAGCAATATCAGGTGGTCTCCGGAACGGTCTTCAACGGAGGTTTTGTCTTCGAGGCTGGTACGGGCAACATATATTTCGCATCCGATTATCGGTTTTATTGAGGCAGCGGTAGTAGCATCATGGAACTCTTTTACCCCGAACATATTTCCATGGTCAGTAATGGCCAGCGCTCCCATGCCCAGCTCCGCCGCTCTTTTGACGAGTGCTTTCACTCCTGATGCCCCGTCAAGAATGGAATATTGTGTATGTACGTGTAAGTGAACGAATGAGGACATTTTCAAGCGATTTTAACATATGAAGGCTCCGGAAACAAAAATATCAAAAAGGTCATTGCCCCGTCATTTTTTTTATCAACATTAGCCATTTCAATACTGCACACGCATTGATTTCGTTGTGCTCAAAAGCTCGTTACCTCTCAGCTAGCCAGAAGGAACTTCAAATCTTTTTGTAACATCGAGAAAATGTAATATATTTGCACCCTCATAAAAAACAGAGACAACAATTTAACCAAATTTTAAATGTCAGTAAAAATCAGATTAGCTAGGAAAGGCCGCAAGAAGCAGGCTTTCTACCACGTGGTGGTAGCAGATAGCAGGTCGCCACGTGATGGCAGATTCATTGAGAAGATCGGGACATACAATCCACTCACTGATCCGGCAACAATCGACATCAACTTCGAGAAGGCTTTGAGTTGGCTGGAGAAAGGTGCGCAACCTACAGATACATGCAGGGCTATCCTTAAGTACAAGGGCGTGATGATCAAGAAGCATCTTCTTGAAGGTGTTAAGAAGGGTGCTTTTGACGAAGCAGAAGCCGAGCGCCGGTTTAATGAATGGCTAAAGAATAAGGAAGAGACGATCGAGCTTAAGAAGTCAGGTCTTGAGAAGCTGGGCGAGGAAACCCGCACAAGCAGGCTTGAGGCTGAGACAGCGATCAAGGAGGCCAGGGCAGCCGCATATGCTAAAAAGGTAGCTGCTCTCGCCGCTGCGGAAGAAGCAGCAGCTAATACCGCCGCCGCTCCGGAGGCTGCTGAAGAGGCAGTTGAAGAAGCTCCTGCAGTTGAAGAAGCTCCTGCAGAAGAAGCAGCTGCCGAACCAGAGGCAGAAGCAGCAGCTCCCGCAGAAGTGACAGCAGAGGCAGCCGCCGAACCGGTGGCCCAGACTGAAACTGCGGCTCCTGCAGCCGACATCAGTAATGATACTGCTAAAGAAAACGAGAAGACTGAGTAACAGTCTTTATTCCCCTGCTGCCGGAAAGTGAAAACGATAGGCAGAATAACCAAAACCTACGGCTTCGAGGGAGCCGTGGTGGTGAGAAGCCAGAGTGGCATCACAGGGGAACCAGAACAGGGTGAGCCGGTATTCGTCGTGATAGACGGGATACCGGTTCCCTTTTTTACACGGGAAGCGTGGTTGTCAAATCCCGTCACACTTATTATTTCGTTTGACGACTATCTCACTGACAGCTCTGTGAGACACCTTAAAGGATGCGAGGTGCGTATGGCAGGTGAGACAGATGCCGGTGATGATGACCTGACAGCTCTGACCGGCTTCACCCTGACTGACACCGGAAGCGGATTCTCCGGCATTATCACGAAAGTCTTAGAAAATCCCGGACAGCTGCTGGCAGTTGTTGCCGTGCCCGGCGGCGAAATATTTATTCCCCTGCATCCTGACCTGATCGTCACTGTAGAGACAGGGAAAAAAAGAATTGTGATGACCCTTCCGGAAGGGCTGATCAGCCTGAACGACTGACAACCTAAAGAATTATTTTACAAACATGATGCAGCAAAGCGGTTTTTGACCCGTCTTTCTTTTGCCAGTATCATAACCTAAACAGGAGAAACCATGAAGAAATATGTTGTTTTTGCACTCATTATGATGTTTGCCGTGCAGCTGTCACAGGCACAGTCACCATATAGTGAGAGGAGAGATGTCTCCGGCTTCAATACATTAAGTTTTGCTGTTGCCGGTGAGGTGATCATCAGCCTCGGCAATGATTACAGTGTTGTTCTGGAAGGGGACAAGGACTATATCCGGGAGATTGAGACAAAGGTTTACGGGAAGGATCTAAGAATAAAAAGAGACAAGTGGTATAATACCGGTAGCAAAAAAATAGTTGTAAGAATCACCATGCCTGCCCTTACGGGTATCAGTGTGTCAGGCTCAGGGAGGGTTACTGTAATGGATCCTCTCACGGGGGGAGACCTGGATGTTGATATAAGTGGTAGCGGCAAAGTATTCATCCGTGATGTAGCGCTAGGGGACATTGAATGCTCCATCTCCGGATCAGGCAGTCTTAACATTGCCGGGAGCGGTACCGTCAGGAATCTCGAGCTTAACATTTCGGGCTCCGGCAGCTATGTCGGTGAGGCCACCAGGGTAGCAACACTGGAGGCGAGTATTTCCGGCAGCGGCAGCTGCGACTGTTATGTAACAGATATGCTTGAAGCTGCTATTTCCGGTAGTGGTAGTATCTACTATTCGGGTAACCCGAAGATTGATGCTGCCATCTCCGGATCAGGCAAGGTGCGGATGAAGTAATCACCCGCGAAGGATTTTTATCACTCCGTTACCGGATACCCTGATGACCGAAGAGGCTTTAGTCCTGTTTCGGTCATCTTGTTTCCACAGGCATATGTAATCAACCGAAGCCTTCATCTCTTCGCTTATCTCATCAAATATTGCAGGCGCAACGTTACCGCTTATATTTGCGGAGGTTGAGACCAGCGGCTTTCTGAGTGCGGTGATCAGCTCATCGCAGAAAGGATCGTCACATATCCTTACACCTACTGTTCCGTCAGCCTGAGCAACGCCATCAGCCAGGTTCCTGCCCCTGTCATAAACAATTGTCAGGGGGGTCTCTGACAGCTCTGCCATCTGCAGCCCCACCTCAGGAGGATTATCAACATACCATGTTAGCATGTTGGCCGAGTTGACAAGCACTATCAGGCTCTTACTCTCCGCCCTTTGCTTGATCTCATAGATCTTTCGGACGGCTGCTGCATTTGTGGCATCACAGCCTAGTCCCCAGATCGTATCCGTAGGATATAGGATCACCCCTCCGGCGCGCAGCATCTTAAGGGCATTTTTTATGTCTTCAGTAAATTCACTCTTCATACCGTCATGTCATTTTTGCGCAGGGTCTGGTTAAGCGAATATTTCACCTGTCATATCTCGCCTGGGCCCCATTTTCGGTTAAAAAATAAAGTTAAAAAACAATAATAGCTGTTATTTGTTTTCTGAACTTAAATACATAAGCTTAAATTTGAGCTTCATCAAAAAAAATGATCATGATTCGTAAAATCCTTTTCACTGCTATTCTTGCTGCATTATCAATGCTGATGAGTGCACAGGGCAGCAACGGCTATCAGCTTCCGCCGGATGCTATTGTATCTATTGTTGACGCGCCACAGACACCGTCTGTGCTTCTCAGTCCTGACAATAAGACCATGCTTCTTCTTAACCGTCAGGAGCTCCCTTCAATTGCTGACCTGTCGCAGCCCGAGATGCGTCTTGCAGGGATCAGGTTTGATCCTTCTACCAATGGGCCGAGTCGCGGACAAGGGGTAAACAGGATCTCGGCAATGAATACAGATGGAACAGCCCTTCGCGAGCTCACCGGCCTTCCTCCCAGCCCTAAGCTCGGGGGAGTATCATGGTCAGATGACAGCAAACGCTTTGCGTTCACCAACACCACCGATAACACTATTGAGTTGTGGGTCGCTGATATTGCTACGATGACTGCCAGAAAGATCGATGATGGTCTCAATGGCCTTTTCAGGAGGACTATAAGCTGGCTCCCTGACGGGTCACTGCTCTACCTGCGTACCCTGAAGAATAGGGGCAAAGCTCTGACAGCCTCACAGGTGCCTACCGGCCCCTCTGTACAGGAGAGTGACGGCAAACAGGGAGACTCGCCTACTTTTCAGGACCTGTTAAAGACAGTTGATGATGAAAGGATATTTGAATATTTTGCCACCTCCGAGCTGATCAGGTGGGATGGCCAGACTTCACGTGTTATAGGCAGCAAGGGCATTATCACCGATGTCTCTCCGTCACCGGACGGCGAGTGGCTGTTGATGTCTCTGACAGACAAGCCATTCTCTTATATCGTTCCTTATTATTATTTCCCTACCACTACTGAGATATGGGATCTTGAGGGTAATATTACGCGTACCCTTCTGGAGAAGCCGCTGCAGGAGAACCTGCCAAGGGGATATGATGTTGTCAATCCCGGCCCCAGGAGCTACAGCTGGCGCGGTGACAAGCCAGCCTCACTGATGTGGGTTGAAGCGCTGGATGAAGGCAATTACTACGCCAATGAGATGCAGTATCATGATCAGGTCTTTAGGCTTGATGCTCCTTTCACCGGTGACCCGGTTCCGTTCGTGGCAACAGAGAAGCGTTATCAGGGAATAATGTGGGGCAATGACGATCTCGCCATTCTTATGGAAGGACTTTCAAAAAGCCGTGTCAGGGTAACGAGTACCTTCAGTCCTGCCAGTCCACAGGCTACCATGAAAAAGATCTCCGAGCTCAACTCTGACGACCGGTATAGCAACCCGGGCTCCCCGGTCACTGTTCTGAATGCACTGGGCAGGCAGGTACTGCTTACGGCTGACAAGGGCCGTAGCATCTACCTCACGGGTCAGGGAGCATCACCCGAGGGTGACAGGCCTTTCATTGACAAGTATGATCTCAAAACCGGGAAGAGCACAAGACTATGGCGCTCTGAGGCTCCTTACTATGAAACCGTCAATGAGTTTATTGACCCTGCAAAAGGACTGTTGCTGACAGTAAGACAATCGGTCACCGATGTTCCCAATTATTTTATTCGTGATATGAAGAAGGGGACTCTTAAGCAGGTCACCAGGTTTGAGAACCCCTATCCCATGATGGCAGGAGTGCATAAAGAGCTTGTCACCTACAAGCGCAAAGATGGCGTTGACCTCTCATTCACCCTTTACCTGCCTGCAGGCTATGACAAACAGAAGGATGGTCCGCTTCCCACTATACTGTGGGCCTATCCGCGTGAGTTTAATGATGCTTCCACCGCAGGACAGGTGAGCGGCTCGCCTTATAGCTTCACACGTGTCAGCCCCTCTTCGGTACTCGTTTATGTGACTCAGGGGTATGCGGTGCTTAATGATGCCAGCTTCCCTATAGTTGGGGCAGACGGCAAAGAGCCCAATGATACTTTTGTTGAACAGCTGGTTGCCGATGCCGAGGCTGCCATCAACAAGGCTGTAGAGATGGGTGTCACTGATCCTGCACGAGTGGCAGCCAGCGGTCATTCATACGGAGCTTTCATGACGGCACATCTTCTCTCACACACAAGGCTCTTTGCGGCAGGTATCGCCCGTAGCGGGGCCTATAACCGGACACTGACACCGTTTGGGTTCCAGAGCGAGCGACGCAGCTTCTGGGAAGATCCTGAGCTCTACCTTGAGATGTCACCATTCACTCATGCCACAAAGGTGAAGGATCCGATACTGCTTATCCACGGTATGGCAGATGACAACCAGGGTACCTTCCCCATACAGAGTGAGAGATATTATGCTGCACTCAAAGGAGCAGGGGCAACGACAAGGCTGGTATTGCTGCCTCAGGAGGCTCACGGCTACTCTGCACGGGAGTCGCTTCTGCACATGCATTGGGAGTATATGATGTGGCTTGATAAATATGTAAAAGGGAAGAAGTAATAACTGCATGGTGCAGTTAGGTTTTATTAAAAAACTAATTAGTTTTGTATCTCAAATCTCATAAAAACCTAAGCTTATGATTAATAGTTTGTTCTGGATAGCGCCCATTTCAGCGGTGCTTGCTCTGTTCTTTGCCTGGTATTTTTACAGGAATATGATGAAAGCGCCTGCCGGTAACGACCGTATGCAGGAGATAGCTCAGTATGTCAGAGAAGGTGCTATGGCGTATATCGGACGCCAGTACAAGGTGGTAACCTACGTTTTTATTGTACTGGTAGTGTTGCTTGCTTTCCTGGCATATATAGGCGTGCAGAACCCCTTTGTTCCTATTGCCTTCCTGACAGGTGGTTTCTTCTCAGGTCTCTGCGGATACCTTGGCATGAAGACCGCCACCCATGCATCGTCAAGGACAGCTCAGGGAGCATCTGTCTCACTTAATCAGGGCCTTAAGATAGCCTTCCGCAGCGGTGCCGTGATGGGCCTTGTTGTGGTGGGTTTCGGACTGCTTGACATAGTGGTATGGTTTCTTGTCCTCAATAACTGGATCTTCACTCCTGAGCACATGGCTGAGGGGATGAAATGGATAGGACTGACCTTTGTACATGCAGGCACAACCGATCATCAGAAGATGATTGAGATCACTGCAACGATGCTTACTTTCGGTATGGGTGCTTCAACCCAGGCTCTCTTTGCACGTGTTGGCGGAGGTATCTTCACCAAGGCTGCCGATGTGGGAGCTGACCTCGTTGGTAAGGTTGAGGCCGGCATCCCCGAGGATGACCCTCGCAACCCTGCTACTATTGCTGACAACGTAGGTGACAACGTGGGTGATGTGGCCGGTATGGGCGCAGACCTTTACGAATCATATGCAGGCTCTATACTTGCTACCGCAGCACTGGGAGCCGCTCTCCCGCTTGTGGTTGCTGCTGATCAGATGAAAGCCGTCATAGCACCGATGATCGTAGCTGCCATAGGTATCCTGCTCTCAATAGCCGGAGTATTCATGGTACGCACAAAGGAAGAGGCAACACAAAAGAACCTGCTTAATGCATTGCTGCTAGGAACGGGTGGAAGCTCTGCCCTGATACTTGTGGCTCTTGCTGTTATGGCATTTACAGGATGGATCACCTGGGGTGTGTTCGGCGCAGTTGTTGCAGGCCTCGCAGCCGGTGTGATCATAGGCCAGTCGACAGAGTACTACACATCTGACGAATACAAACCTACAAAGGACATTGCCAAACAGACACAGCAGGGGGCAGCAACAACCATCATCGAGGGTATTGCCGTTGGCATGCAGTCGACATGGTTACCTGTTCTTACCATTGCAATAGCAATCATTGGTGCCTACTCCTTCGCTGGCGGATTCCAGGACTTTGCGTCAGGCGTTTACGGCATTGGCTTTGCCGCCGTGGGCATGCTCTCAACACTGGGTATCACACTTGCTACCGACGCCTTTGGACCGATAGCTGACAACGCCGGCGGTAACGCAGAGATGGCTAAACTGCCTAAGGAAGTACGCGAGCGTACGGATGCCCTTGACGGGCTGGGCAACACCACTGCAGCTACCGGAAAAGGGTTTGCTATAGGCTCTGCTGCACTCACAGCCATGGCGCTTGTGGCAGCATATATGGAAGAGGTCAAGCTCTGGCTGGGACGACTTGCTGATGATTCGGTTGAGGGTTACAGGCAGATAGGTGACGTACTATTCTACAAGAGCACCATGCCTGCAGTAATACCTGAAGGGATGACTGCTGTCAGCGTCAATTCTGCACATATCAGTGATTTTATTGGAGCCTATGACCTGTCAGTATTCAACCCGCTGCTCCTCGGAGGCATCTTCATAGGAGCCATGATGGCGTTCCTCTTCAGCTCTATGTCTATGAAGGCTGTCGGACGTGCAGCAGGAAGCATGGTTGACGAGGTTAGACGCCAGTTCCGCGAGATACCCGGTATCATGGACGGGACGGGCAAGCCTGATTATGCAAGGTGCGTTGAAATCTCAACAAAAGGTGCACAGCGCGAGATGATGCTTCCCTCACTGCTGGCTATTGCTGTTCCGCTGGTCATAGGTCTTACACTCGGCGTGGCCGGTGTGGTTGGCCTTCTGATAGGCGGCATGACAGCCGGCTTCACCCTTGCCAGCATGCTTAACAACTCAGGCGGTGCATGGGACAATGCTAAGAAGTTTATTGAGAGAGGCAATTATGGCGGCAAGGGGGGTGATTCCCACAAGGCTGCCGTGGTAGGTGATACCGTTGGTGATCCGTTCAAGGATACCTCCGGTCCCTCGCTCAACATACTCATCAAGCTCATGTCAATGGTCTCCGTGGTTATGGCAGGACTGACCGTGACCTGGAGCATAATGGGTTAATATATAAGATTATGTGATGTAGCGACGCCCACTTTAGGCGTCGCTATATTTTTAATATTCCTTGCTGTAGAGAGTTTTCAGAGCCCGGAGCTCGGCTCCGAAAAGATAAGTCCAGAGTTCTGCTCTGGGGTTTAATACCATTTATTTAAGCCAGATATGAATTTCATCCCACGATTTGCAGACATTGTTGCCGCCTCGGAGGCCATAGCACCGTTTGTGCACCGCACACCTGTTCTTACCTCCCGGCAGCTGGATACTATCAGCGGTGCTCATCTCTTTTTTAAGTGCGAGAACTTCCAGAAGGTGGGAGCCTTTAAATTCAGGGGTGCCACCAATGCTCTCCTTAACCTCACTGATGAGCAGCGCCGCATGGGTGTGGTGACCCACTCATCGGGCAACCATGCTGCCGCCCTTGCGCATGCTGCTGTGTCACGAGGGGTGAAGGCATATATTGTCATGCCCTCCTCAGCTCCGGAGGTAAAGAAAAGGGCGGTGGCAGGGTACGGTGCGGAGATAACGTTCTGCGAGCCCACACTGGCAGCACGGGAGGCCACCGCCGCCATGGTTATAGAGCGTACCGGCGCCACCATGATACATCCCTTTGATAACTTTAATATCATCGCCGGACATGGAACAGCGGCGATGGAGATGTTTTATGATATACCGGCCCCTGATGCAATCATCGCCCCCGTTGGCGGCGGCGGCCTCCTCAGCGGTACAGCCCTGGCTGCACGCCATCTGGCACCTTCAGTGCGGATATATGGCGCTGAGCCCCTGCTGGCTGATGACGCTGCCAGGTCACTGCAGACCGGAACCATACAACCGGCATTGCCTCCGCAGACAATAGCCGACGGGCTGCTCACTTCGCTCTGCGACAGAACCTTTACTGTGATAAGGGACAACGTAGACGATATACTTACCGTGACCGAAGAGCAGATCATAGAAGCCATGATGTTGGTGTGGGAGAGGATGAAGATAGTCATTGAGCCCTCTTCAGCAGTGCCGCTGGCTGCCGTGCTTGCCAACAGAGAGCTCTTCAGGGGGCAAAAGGTGGCAATTATTGTCTCCGGCGGGAACGTTGATCTGACAAAGCTTCCTTTTGGTCAACACGCCTGAAATAGGCAATTATCGGATAGTGATCCGAATACCTGACTTTTACAATATCAAAATCAGTGCATTCTATCTCTTCGTTATAGAGGATGTAATCAATCCTGTTGGGCGGATACTTGCCACGGTAGGTGAAGCCTGCTCCATATCCTGCCTCAACAAAAGCATCTTTAAGACCATGGCTCATTCTGTGATAGGTGTATGAGACAGGCGTATCATTGAAATCACCTGCCACTATCACCGGATAAGGTGATGACTCAATGTGCCTTCTCACCCTGTCTACCTGCAGCGCCCTGCTTGCAAAACCCTGCATAAGACTCCGGTAGATGCCGGTAATATTGTCCACTGAACGGCCTCTCTTCTCACCTTTTATCTCGCTGAGTAGGTTACCCTCAATGCGGCGGAGCCTGAACGACTGTAGATGGTTGTTGTAGATCCGGAAGGTGTCAGTCTCTACAACTATATCGGTGAAGATGGTGAGCGATGATGATCCAGGGTGAATAACATCTCCCCTGTAAATAATTGGGTAGCGCGTGATAGTAGCTATGCCATAACGGCTTGTTGCTCCGCTTTTTATCAGTTTAGTGTGCGTGGACAGTGTTCCGCCGAGCCCTTCCTTCAGCTTCCTCTCGCCGGCAGCCGGGTCACCCCTGACAAAATATTCCTGCAGACAGAGAATGCCCGGATCTTCCTTCCTTAGAAGCTGGAGCATCTTCCTATGGGTGTCCTTCTCGGTCTCTTCGTAAAAGTTAAAGAGACGCACGTTGTAGCTCATAAGTTTCAGATCATGATGCACTTCGGTGCCATGATTGGTTAGCCTGATGAAATTGTGAATGTAACCGAAGCCCGCACTGATTGCCACAATTGATATAAGGGCATACCACTTTCTCAGGAGTATCCATATAAGGATCATCGCTATATTGGCTGCTGCAATATAAGGATAGGCCAGACCGAAGAGGGCCGGGAAGGCTACTGTGGCCGGGTTGACATATATAGAAAGGTATGCAATAAGGAGTAGCAGCACAATGAAGATATTCACTGCCAGCAGGATCTTCTTTGTGAAACGTTTAATCCCGCTATCTTTTTTTCTGACTCTCGCTGAAAAGTATCGCCTTTTCTTCTTTGGTGAGACTATCATAACCTCCTTTTGAGACCTTATCGAGAATATGGTCTATTGCTTTTTGCCTTTCGGCTTTCAATGTGTTGTACTCGTAATCGGTTTTTGTCTGGTGCACATCAAAGGCGGCGGTGCCCTTTTTATATGTGACCCTCATCTTCTTCCCCGGTTTGAAGAGAGTGACAAAGAAGTCAATTATTCTGTTTATCCATGCCCCGATATCCCTGCCGTTTCTGAGTCCATACCCATAGCCAAGACCCAGCAGCGCCCCTCCTATATGTGCTATCTTACCTCCTGTGTTCACGGAGAAATCGAATACTGAGGTGATCAGGAAGGTGATCAGGGCCAGGTATTTCAGTTTCACCCTGCCAAAGATGAGAAGATGAAGCTCCATCTCCGGCATATAGACAGCGGTGGCAATGACAAGGGCCATCACTGAAGCCGATGCTCCCAGCGCTATGGACACATGTACTGTACCGGCGAAGGCAGGGAAGATATTGAATACGGCAATATAAAGGAGTGCTCCTGCCAATCCGCCCATAATGTAAACCGATACCAACTTCCGCTGATCAAGGTAGGCCAGGAATATTTTTCCGAACCACCATAACCACAACAGGTTAAAGAGGAGGTGGATAAATCCCTGGTGAGTGAACATGTAGGTCAGGGCTGTCCATGGCTTTGAGGCGAGGGCACTGAGGGAAGCCGGAACTGAGAGGTAGGAAATTACTGTAGGAGCCAGGGCAGGACTGGCTGCAAGCACGCCGATAACCTCGATGATCTTTATAAAGAGGAAGACGGCAGCGTTGATATAGATCAGCCGTGTCAGGGCTGTTCCTCTTTTGAATGATCCTTTTATCTCATCAAAGATGCTCATCAGTACAGCGTTTTTGTTGTCTTGCGCCAGTAGCGTATCAGAAGGAATCCAAATATCATGCCGCCAAGGTGAGCTGTATGGGCAACGTTGCTGCCGGGGCTGGTGATAGCCAGATACAGTTCAATGGCTGCATAACCTATAACCACATATTTTGCTTTGACGGGTATGGGAGGAAAGATGAACATCAGCTGTGTGTTGGGGAAGAGCATGCCGAAGGCCAGCAGAACACCGTAGACGGCTCCCGAAGCCCCCACGACAGGTACATTAAGTATGGCGTTTAGCTTTCCCATATCAGGGTCACCGAAGTTCTGCCCCATTCTTGCTACCTCAGTGCCTTTGTCATAGACATACTGAAGCTGCTCCGGTGAAAGGACGCTTATTACTTTGTTGTACTGGATCCATTGCACCAACTCAAAGCAGAATGCAGCGCCGAGTCCTGTGACAAGATAATAAAGGAGAAAACGCTTAGGACCCCATACCTGCTCCAGTATCCTCCCGAACATCCACAGGGCGAACATATTAAAAAGTAGATGCACAAACCCGCCATGCATAAACATGTGTGTTGCTATCTGCCATGATCCGAAAAACTCTGATTTTGGGAAGTAAAGCCCCAGCATACCGTTAAGATCCATTCCTGTCGCTGTCTTCACTACAAATGTCAACAGCAGCATGACCACATTGATTATAATGAGGCTCCTTACCACCGGGGGCATATCTGCAAGTATTCTGTTCATCTTCTCTTTTTTCGGTTTTCAGACCGCAAATTTAGCCATTCTGTCCGAAAATCAACTGAATCTTCGGTCGAGCTCTTCCAGAGTGATAATATTCATCACCGTTTTGCCTGTGGGTGAGTAGTTTGGCGTGGCACAGGCAAAGAGCATATCAAAGAGCTCTTCCATCTCTGTCTGCGTAAGAGAGGTGCCATAGGGGATAGCTGATGCCTTTGCCATGGAGAGGGCCACACGCTCACGGGCGCCTATTGATGGGTCGCCCATCGTATGCTTGTATTCTGTGATAAGTGTCTCGAGCATTACCAGTGGACTGGCATTACGACTGTCTGCCGGGTGGCCGGTGATGGTCACAATATTATCATTACCAACTTCTATTACAAATCCCACCGCTTTTAGTTCATCACCTATCTCACGGAGAATGACTATGTCACCCGGGTTGAGCTCCACCTTAACGGGGAAGAGCGATACCTGCCCCGGCCGCGGGCCGTCGCCAAGCGAAGAGAGATATTTCTCGTATAGCACCCTCTCATGTGCTCTGCGCTGGTCAATCATCATTATGCCTGAGATGACCGGGCACATGATATACCTGTTCTTCACCTGGAAGAAGCGACGTTGTCCGGAGGTGCTTTCCCCCCCTTCTTTGTTGTCGCTGCGGGCTGTGATGGTGAAGAGCGACTCCCATCCGCGTGGGTTGTCTTGACGGGTCTTCCATGTTGCCTCCGGACGGTGATATTCTGTTCCGTCGAACGGATTGAATCCAGGATCTACCTGTATATGTGGTGGCATCGGTGTTGGCATATTGCCTGTGATGACCGGTATCTCCACTGCTCCCTCGGGCCCGAAATCGAGCGAGGGCACTACATTGTAGCGTCCCAGTGCCTCTCTTACTGAGGCTAGCATGATCTGCCACACTGAGCGCTCATCCTCGAATTTGATCTCGGTCTTGGTGGGGTGTATATTAACATCAATGGCTGACGGATCGGCAGTCATATAGATGAAGTATGCCGGCACTGTTTCGGGCGGCAGTATTCCCTGATAGGCCTCCATCACGGCCCGGTGCAGGTATGGGTGTCTGATGAATCTGTTGTTTACGAAGAAAAACTGTTCGCCGGCAGAACGGCGCGCATTCTCAGGCTTGCCGGCGAATCCGCTGATGGATATGATGGTGGTGACTGTCTCAACGGTCACCAGGTTCTGGCTGTAATTCTTGCCGAACAGTGCCACTATGCGCTGCCGGTGGTTGCCGGCAGGGAGACGGTAGATCTCCTGGTCATTATGTAACAGCGTGAACTTTATCTCAGGGTGGGAGAGTGCCACACGCTGAAACTCCGTTATGATATGTCTGAACTCGGTGTTGTCTGTCTTAAGAAACTTGCGTCGTGCCGGCACGTTATAAAAGAGGTTTTTCACGCTGAAGACTGATCCGGCTGCGCATGAGCAGGGCTCCTGCTTTATCACCCTGGAGTTGTTTATCTCCACCAGTGTGCCTGCCTCGTCTTCTTCTCTACGTGTGCGCAGCTCTGTCATGGAGACAGCGGCGATGGAGGCGAGGGCCTCGCCGCGGAACCCCTTGGTGGTGATGGTGAAGAGGTCGTCGGCGGAAGATATCTTAGAGGTAGCATGACGTTCAAAGGCCAGGCGTGCATCGGTTTCGCTCATGCCGCTGCCGTTGTCGATCAGCTGTACCAGCGTGCGGCCGGCGTCTCGTATGACAACGCTTATATCTGTGGCGCCGGAATCAACGGCATTCTCTGCCAGCTCCTTGACCACGGAGGCCGGACGCTGTATGACCTCTCCGGCGGCAATCTGGTTGGCAACGGAATCGGGAAGAAGCTTTATGATATCACTCATCGGTTGTTTTAAAAGAATCGGAGATAGATATATATTGCCAGTACCATTATCATGATGATGACCAGGAGTCTTATCAGGGTGTGTCTTTCAACGCGTTCCTTATTTCGGGGGAAGTAGTTTTTCATGTCGCCCCTTAAGATTTTCGAGCGGTATGGTTGCCCCGTGCTCTGTGCCTTCTCTTCCCTGCAAGCTGGCTCCTCACTAAAATGACCCACCGGGTCATTTCTTAACGTTCGGCCCTCCCATGCTCCTTGCTCCCTGCCCTGTGCTTCTTGCCCCACGCCGCTTGCTCCATGCTCCATGCTCTCTGCTCCCTGCTCCTTGCCCTCTGCTCCATGCTCCATGCTCCATGCTCCTTGCTCCCTGCCAATGGCTCTGAGCCTCTCCTCCAGTTCCTCCCTCTTCGGATCATAGTAACGCGGCGTGTAGTTGAAGCCACGTGGTTTGTTTTGTTTAAAGAAACTAGGGATTGCCATGATGCACTTTTTACAAAAGTACTAAGAAAACCCTTAAGTCTGGATACCTGACGCTGTTTGCAGGGTCGCATATTGAACACTTTTTGTTACATTTGGGAATCGTAAACCTGATTCCTGAAAGATGAAGATTCTTGTCACCTATGCCGGTACTTCCGGGTCCTCAGTCAGTGTAGCCGAGCGGATTACCAGGGTGATGACCGGGCTGGGAGCTGATGTGACACTTCTAGCCATGAGTGCGGTGACATCAGTGAAAGGTTTCTCCGCTGTTATCGCCGGCAGCCTTGAGCAGGGTGGCAGGTGGATCCCTGAGGCGATGGAGTTTGTCAGGCACAATCAGGCTGCTCTTAATAAGAAGCCTTTTGCAATCTTCACCATTGTTCCTTCCCTGGGAACGGATAAGGGTGCTGAGTCACGCATGGTAATAATGCAGTATACGGCTCATGTGCGCGGCATGGTTCATACTATCAGCGAAGGGTTTTTTGGAGGTGAGACAGTAAAGAAAAGCAAGCCACAACCCGGCGAGAGGTCGAAGCACAAGCTCATGATTTTGTTCAGCCTGTTAAAGGATGGAGATCAACGCAGTCATTCGGAGATAGAGGCGTGGGCAGCAAAACTGCATGAGAAACTGGTTCAGGCCTCCGATAACTCATCAAAGAGGCCGGTGCACGGATTATAAGACAAGCGGTAAGGAATATGTAGCGCCCAGGTTTTGGGTACTAATTCCTATCATATAATTTTTTTCCTCCTCAGTGGGGAGGGCTCCTCTTTGCTTACCGGCGCAAAGGGGAGGGGTCTGTCTAAATCATTTCACCCTCACGTATTTTTCGGAGTTAAAATTGCTTTTATCCACCTGACCTGTCTCATCTGCGGGCCATACCTGTATGAGGGTGTCATTCTGAACCACTATTCGCATTCTGAGGGTTTTTCCGATAATGGACCCTGAGTTATGGTATTTGATGGTTTCCTTGTAGACTATTCCCTCGAGGGTGTATGATCCTCCTCCGAAACCATGTTCTGTGATGGTGTCCTGGGTATATTCACCGACGAACATCCAGTAGTTATTGCACCACATTTTCACCTGACTTCCCTCATAGTTGCCGGGGAACGTAGCTGTTACTGTATCGTTGGCCACCTTTTTGGAATATACAAGATCCCATGCACCAACGACTGGGTTGACCGGTTCCTGATTACATCCGGCAAGGAAGATCAGGAACAGAGTACCGATAATTACTACAGATTCTTTCATAGGTATACATTTAATGATTGAACTTCCATGTTGCCGTCAGGTAAATTTACGCTTTACCCAGGTACAAGTCAAGTTTTTATTGTCAGGTGATCTCCAAAGTATTTGTGTTATGTTCTGGCATTCAATTTAGGCGATGATATCTGCCAGTTTCAGAGCACTTTCGGAGATGAGGTTAAATAATTTCCTTAAAACACTTGACATTATTAAAAAACCTTTTTACATTTGATACGCTGCATTACTAAAATTATCTACATGAGTCATTGGGAGCTTTTCACGCTTAGAATGGTCTTATATGAGATTTTTTCTGTTAGTACAGGAAATCTGGTGGATGTCATTCTAATGGTCAATGTCAACCCGATAAAGAGTTGGTGAAATGGAATTAATTCCTAAAGAACTGACAGAAAGGGTTATGGAAAGTTACTTGGCCAGAGTAACTACAAGTAGTAAGATTATATATGGGCTTATTATATTAATTCTTATAGTAGGTATCATATCCCTTCCCCTAATTACTGTGGATGTTGCAGTACAGGCAAGAGGATTCTTTCAGTCGGAAATTGAAAGGCAGGTTATCTATTCTCCTAATAATGGGAAGGTATTATTTACAGCGATAAGCACCGGGAGAAGAGTATTTCAGGGAGATACTCTTCTGGTAATAGATTCTGAAGCCCTTAGGGTAGAGATGGGAGCTATAGGTCAAAGAATAAATGAAAACAATTTGGCCATTAATGATCTTAAGAAACTTGCAGCCACACAATTAAGTAATGGTAGGTTAAGTTCCACAAGCCTTACTACAAAGCGATATTATTCAGAATATATAAGTCTTACAAGATTAATTGAGTTACAGGTGCAATCGTACCATAGAATTAAATCGGATTATAATAGGAAGAAGATTCTTCATGACCAAAAGATAATATCAGATGCTGAGTATGAAACATCTTACTATAATTTTAGGTCGGAGGAGGAGAATCTTACACAGATATTTGCTCAGAATAAGGCCAAATGGGAATTGGAACTGGCGCAAAGAAGAAATGATTCTATAGTTCTCCAGGCTGAGTTTGAACGTTGTTTTGAAGAGATCAGAAATAGGATTTTGATTGCACCTTTAAGTGGCGAAATTGTCCAGAGCAAGGACATCCAAAACGGCTCCTTCGTATATAATAATCAGCATGTTGCAGATCTTTCTCCAATTGGAGAGATAATAGCCATATGTTATGTTTCACCTGCTGATATTGGATTGATAAAACCAGGCTTGCCAGTCCTTATTCAGGTAGATGCTCTTAAATATACTGAATGGGGCTTGTTGAAGGCAGAAATTATTGATGTTTCAGACGACATGATAATTGATGAGAGGCAGTCAGCCTATTTTAGGGTTAAATGTAAGCCGGAGCAAAATCATCTCAGTTTAAAAAATGGAGTACAAGCAAACCTGGTTAAGGGAATGAGTTTAAATGCACGAATCGTAATTACTCAAAGGACTTTGTATAATCTGTTATTTGATAAAATGGATGACTGGCTTAATCCTTACATGAACTGATTGAGAATGTTGAAATGGGTATAAAAGTTAAGCAAAGGGACATTACTGATTGCGGGGCTGCATGTCTTACATCAATTGCTTCCTATTACAAGGTTAATTTACCGGTATCCAGAATTCGACAATATGCATGTACTGATAAGAAGGGGACAAATATTCTTGGCTTACTGGAAGCCGCTGGGAAAATTGGCTTTTCAGCCAAAGGAGTAAGGGGTGATTGGGAAAGTCTTTTCAAGATTCCTGTTCCCGCGATAGCACACATTGTTGTAAAAGGAATTTTAACCCATTATGTTGTAATAATTAAGGTTAACAAATCTTACATAAAAGTAATGGATCCTGCTGATGGAGAGTTTCATAAGTTAAGTCATGAGGATTTTAAAAAACAGTGGACAGGCGTTCTCGTTTTGATTGCACCAGGTGAAAGATTTAGAATAAGAGAAGAAAAAACAAAACTCATTTATAGATTACTTAAGTTAGTTGAACCCAGTAAAGGTATTTTGACGCAATCTTTAATTGGTGCCCTGGTTTACTCCGTTCTGGGGTTATCAAGTTCCTTATACATAGGGCGCCTCGTTGACAATGTTATTCCTGGTGGCAATTATAATCTCTTAAATCTGTTGGGAGTTGCCATGCTGGTAATAATTTTGTTTAGAGTTTTGCTTATTATCTTCCAATCGGTATTTGTACTAAAAACAGGGCAAAGGATTGATGCTACATTAATCCTGGGCTATTATCAGCAGCTCCTGAAATTGCCAAAATCATTTTTTGATAATATGCGAACTGGGGAGATAATATCACGAATTGGTGATGCCGTCAAAATAAGAGTATTTGTAAACGACGTATCAATAAGCCTGGTATTGAATATTTTCATATTGGTAGTCTCCTTCCTATTAATGTTTGCCTTTTACTGGAAGCTTGCTCTTATAGTTCTGTTTGTAATTCCATTTTACTATTCTATTTATTTCATTTCCAATAAGCTCAATAGGAAGACTCAACGAACAGTTATGGAACGATCTGCTGAATTGGAGGCTCAACTTGTTGAATCGTTGAATGCTGCCGGTACGATTAAACGGTTCTCTTTGGAAGATTCTGCAAACATGAAGACGGAAACCAGATTCATCGGGCTGCTTGAGAGTATTTATAAGTCTGGATTAAACTCTATATTTTCATCAACGTCATCTGGTCTCATTAATCAGGTAATAACCATTGTTGTTCTGTGGATAGGTGCGGGGTATGTTTTGAATACCCGTATCACTGCCGGTGAACTCCTCTCGTTCTATGCTGTAATAGGATACTTCACAGGGCCTGTAACTGGAATTATTAACTATAACAGAACCTTACAGGATGCCAGAATAGCTGCCGACAGGCTGTTTGAGATATTTGACCTTGAGGCTGAAGAAGACAATGGGAAAATTGAGCTGGTGCCCGATTTGATCGACGATATACATTTCGAAGGTGTTGGCTTCAGGTATGGCACACGGATAACGGTTTTTGAGTCTCTGGATTTGCATATTCAAAAGGGATCTTTTACTGCTATCGTAGGAGAGAGCGGTTCGGGAAAGACAACTCTGGTTTCACTGCTGCATCGGTTATATCCAATCCATAGCGGCAATATTAGGATAGGGTGTAATAATATCAACAACTTCACCAACAAATCGCTCCGTAAGATCATCTCATGTGTTCCACAAGAGATAGATCTATTCACTGGTACAATAGCTGAAAATATTGCTCCCGCTGAGTTTAATCCTGATATGAATAAGATCCTCCAGATATCTAACAATCTGGGGATGTCCGAGTTTATTGAAAATATACCTGGAGGCTTCAATGCCATACTCGGCGAGCACGGTGCGACGCTTTCGGGGGGCCAGAGACAACGTATAGCTATTGCCAGGGCAATGTATCTTGAACCTGAAATTTTAGTGCTGGATGAAGCGACATCTTCCTTGGATTCAATATCAGAAAATTATATTCAGGATACGATAACTGAATTTATCAAAGCCGGAAGGACCTTAATTGTGATTGCCCACAGGCTCTCAACTATTGTCAGAGCGGATAAAATTTTCGTTTTACATAAGGGGCGTGTGACAGAATCTGGTACGTTCTCCGAATTGGTCAAAGCGCAGGGGTTATTCATGCAGATGCTGCAGCATCAGAGTCTCGTTTATAATTGTCAGGATGATAACCAAAATTCCCCTGTTTATGAAAGTATTTGAATATCTCGACCGTATTAGCCGGATGCATAAATTGGTTTCCAGGCAACGAACAGGGACGCCTGCGGAATTTGCCGGCCAGCTTGGAGTCAGCAGAACTACCTTGTACGAAATGATTGATGAATTGAGATCACGGGGTGCCCCGATTTCCTACTCCAAATCTCGAAGAACATTTTTTTATGATGAGCCTTTTGAAATAAATATAAGCTGCTCTTTACGGCCACTAAATTGTTTTGAGGAAAAACAATTGACAGGTGGTAACTTTTTTTCCAGAGTCCTTGTTTTCCGGACGCTGGTAGACGAAATTAGTATTGATATTATTCCGTGGAATATTTTAATGTGTTAATTAAAAACAATTGAATTATGGAAAAATCATTAAATTTAACCGTGCCCGGGGTAACAGAACTGGGCAAAGAAGAAATGCAACAAACTAATGGCGGATGGATGAGAATAGTCTATTTTTATCTTGCTACACTCGCAAAAGAGCTTGTATTTGAGGGTATAGATAAATGTATTGAAGATTTTGGAAAAGGGTATGAGGAAGGGCATAACAAATAAACTGCAGGAACATGGGAAAAATAATTGACTTGAATAACACAGAATTGCAAAATATCAATGGTGGCGGAGAAGGATGGAAGACTTTAGGCTACTATATTGGTATTGCATTTGGGTTTCTAGAAGATGTCCATAATGATTACGCACATACACCAGAAGGGCAAGCAGTTCAACAAGCTCTCAAAGACTTTCAATAATAATTTTATATTGATTGTTAATAGCAAAGGGTGGTGAACTTCATTAAACAATGTGAGTTCACCGCCTTATACTAACACTAAGTTCAAAATATCATGTATTTTGCTTTCCTAATATCAGTAGTACTAGTGACATCAGTAGTTTCAATTCTAATATCTATTGAGAGAAGAAAAAAAAGGGCGTTATCAGTGGAATTATTCTCCTTCAAATTCAAGTATGTTGGCGGAGCATTGGTAATTATTTCGATATTTCTAAGCTTTTTTGAATTGATGAATGATGAATTAGACACCAACATCAGGATTATCATTGCAAATTCAGGTTTGATCATTATAGCATTATCCAAAGACAAGCTTACAGTCAAAGACAGCAACGTTATTAAGATGGCATGTTTCTCTTTATCAACCTTTGTTTTATACTTGGTAAATCACTTGATGATAATGTTTTTTGGAGTTAAAAAAATAATTGAATTACCAGAGTTTATTTTGTTCCTCCTTGTTACACACCTTATTTCTTATCATTTTATCAAATCTAAATTAGCGAAAGGTGCATAAACGGCTTAAACAAATCCTCTCTGTCAATTATTTAATCAAAGCTCCGACATATGTATACATTCTAGTATTCTTGTGTCCTTCATTGTTGTTGGGAGCAATAACCACATTCTTGCCTGAACCTGATATGGAAGGTTACTTCCTAACCGAAAATATCGTTCTTGATATGGTAATAGCCGTTATTGTGGGTCCGCTCATAGAAACACTAATAT